>JABILI010000081.1 GCA_018654575.1 Porticoccaceae bacterium | reverse complement strand
AGTGCTTGTTGGCTTGGCGCTCCTTTCAAAGACGTAGGCCCTAATCCTTTGCCTTTGGTAGTGAGTTGCCAAAAACGGCGAGAAGTCTCGGGAAGAGGGTCGCCTTTGCGCAATAACGTAGGCAGGGTGCTAAGCAATGCATCGCCAATTGGGTATTGATAATAGTTGGCCGCCCACACAAATAAGTTAAACAATGATTCTGGTAGTAGTGGGGAGCAATCAAGCAATCGTCCCACAGGTTTTAGTTTGTCAATGTCGAATTCGCTTGTGGTTCCGGTGCCGACAATTAACCCCGTCACCTCCCGCCGACCAAAGGTTACAAGCACTCGGCAACCAATCTCGGCTTTTGCTTCTGGGTTATCTTGGAGCACATGTTCAGGCACCAGATAGTCAAATACACGTCGTAATGGCGAGGGCACCGCAATGCGGACAACTAAAGGTGCTAAATCAGACATAAAAAGTTGAGAATTCCTTTTGTAACTTCTGCGGTTTCTGCTAGAATCCGCGCTCTTTAGAAATGGCCTACCGTGCTTTACAAGAACTGACCTGTTTTAAGGCAGGATTTATCAGTTTAAAGATGAGGTGGCGGTTCGTAACTTGGAGTATAAGATGAAAACTGAGATTCACCCAACCTATAACGAATTGGTTGCAACTTGCAGTTGTGGCAATATTATAAAAGTTGGCTCAACACGTGCCAACTCAATCCATTTAGACGTTTGCTCGTCTTGCCATCCGTTTTATACGGGCAAGCAGAAAGTTGCTGATGCGGGTGGTCGAATCGATCGCTTTAATAAGAGATTTGGCGCAGCCAAGAAAGACGCCTAATCACTTTTCAGAGTTTATTGTCAGTTTAAAAATGCGGCGTAGAGAACATCTACAGCCGCTTTTTTTTGTCTCAATTATTGTTCGATTACTAATTCGAAGATACCGCTAATACGATTTGTAACTGTAATATATTCATTTAATTAGAGCCGGAGACTATATTGTGGGGCTCTCAGCAAGGTGTTTAGCGTACTGACTTATTAAAAGGTTAAGCGTATTTTTGTAACCGCTGGATCTTAAAATTGTAGGGACCTAAAGACGAAAGCTCTCTTTTTTGGGAAAAGTTTGCTGAATTTTTGTGGACTAGTTAACCAAAGGTTACAATAGAGGGACATCTTAATCTTGACTGAGGTAGCAACGTGCGCGGTATTTGGCTGTTTATCAAATTTCTTTTGATTCTTGCTGTTGCTATGGTCGGTGCATTCTTTGCCTTGGAAAATAGCCAGTCGTTGGGTGTTAGCTTTATTTTTATCAATGGCCCCATAATGAGTGTCGGTGTTTGGCTGTTAGTTTTTTTTGCCATAGGAGCATTGTTGGGGATGTTAGCAAGCTCGGTGATGGTAATTTCCTATCGACGTAAACTAACCAGCGCTACAAAAGAAGGATTCACCAAGTCATGAGCTCTGTTTCACCAAAAGTAATAGTAGCGCTAGATTATGACAATCAGAGCGATGCCTTAGCGCTTGCTGCACAATTGGATCCAACCCAGTGTCGATTAAAAGTCGGCAAAGAGCTGTTTACTATTGCCGGCCCAGCAGTTGTTGAGCGCCTTGTTAGTAGCGGCTTTGACGTTTTTCTAGACCTAAAACTTCATGATATACCTAATACGGTGGCTAAAGCGGTCGGTGCTGCTGCTGATTTGGGGGTATGGATGGCGAACGTCCATGCTTCTGGTGGTAGTCGCATGATGTGCGCTGCCAAACAGGCGTTAGAGGAAAAAGGCAGTAACATGCTGCTGATAGGGGTGACGGTGTTGACTAGTATGGACGATACAGATCTTGAAGAGATTGGTATCCAAAGGAGTGCCAGTGACCAGGTTTTGCATTTGGCCCGGTTAGCTAAAAGCGCCGGACTTGATGGTGTTGTTTGTTCCGCCCGAGAATCGTCAAGCTTAAAAGCCGCACTAGGGAAGGATTTTAAATTGGTTACGCCAGGTATTCGTCTGGATGGTAATGCGGCAGATGACCAGCGACGAATTGTGACGCCAGTTGATGCGGTGGCAATGGGTAGTGATTACCTTGTTATTGGTCGACCTATTACCCAAGCGGCCGACCCCTTAAAAACGTTGTTAGATATTAATCAGTCGATTTAATTAAACTTGTCAGAGAAGATTAATGTCCCCGCCTGATCGTAGATGCGAACATGATCGATATCAAAAGTATCTTCTTTGAAGTCAGGATCACCAAAGGGCAGATAAATGTTTAATATACGAACCTTCCAGATTTTGTTATTAGTGATGCCCACTTTTAACATGCACGTCAATGCGCAAAATTACGATATGGTTATAGCCAACGGAAGAGTGGTGGACCCAGAAACTGGTCTTGATGGTATTCGCCACCTAGGCATTAATGCTGGCACCATTAAATCTATCTCAACCAAACCGCTGATGGGAGCGAAGACGGTCAACGCTAAAGGCTTGGTTGTTGCGCCTGGTTTTATAGATATTCATAGCCATACTCCCACCAAATTGGGACAGCGCATGAATCTATTGGATGGTGTCACCACTCAATTGGACATGGAGGCGGGGGCTTTTCCCGTGAGTTTTTTTGGGCAAGATTATAGAGGAGGGGCGCACTTAAATTATGGCGCTTCGGTGGCTCACTATGCGGTGAGGTCAAAGGTCATGGAAGGTTTAAATATTGAATATATATTTGGGAATACCACTGACACCTTTCAAATGGATGGGAAATCTTGGACAACAAAGGCTACCAAAGACCAGATTGAAGCTATGAGAGTAATGATAAATCAAGGTATTGATGGAGGTGGTCTAGGCATTGGAGTTCTACTAGATTATCTTACCTCGGCGGTGTCGGCTGATGAATTGCGCATGTTGTTTGAAGTGGCAGGGGAAAGGCAGGTTCCAATTCATGTTCATTTACGGCGCGGTTATACAGGCGATCCTGCTGGCCTCATTGACGTCATTAATCTTGCAAAAGAGACTAACGCACCGTTATTTGTAGTGCATATAACGCACAATGCCATGGGCCGTGTCGGTGAATGGCTGCAGATGATCGATGCCGCGAATCAAGAGGGCGCCAATATTGCTACCGAAACCCTTTCCTATGCAGCTGGTGGCACCAGCATCTCGGCCGATGTATTTCGTCATCGTGATTGGCAGGGTATGTTTGATATCACCTATGAAGATGTTCAATGGATTGCTACAGGTGAATGGCTGACTAAAGAAACTTGGGATAAGTACGCAAGAGAACAACCTAGGGGCTCGGTTAACCATCACTATGTCAAAGAAGACTGGATGAAAACGGCTTTGCAGTGGCCGCGAATGATGGTTGCTACCGATGCCTTGCCAGCGGTCGATCTGAGTGTCAAAACAAACCCTAATATTGCCGGCACCTTCTCTCGAGTATTGGGCCATTACGTTCGTGATACCAAATTATTAACCCTATCAGACGGGTTGGCCCGAATGAGCCTCTATCAAGCCCAGTGGTTATCCCAAGCGTCCGATGATTTTGATAAAAAAGGGCGTATTCAGCAGGGCGCCGATGCCGATATCGTCATTTTTGACCCCATCACAGTGAAAGCTAATGCAGTTTACGGCGATCCATATCAGCCGCCCACAGGCATTCCTCATGTGATTGTTGGAGGTCAATTGGTCGTTAGTAATGGTGAACTCATTGAAGGCGTATATCCGGGCCAGCGGATCTTAGGAGATCGATGACTCATTATAAGCCTTACCAGACTGATGATTTCTTTGGGCTGGTATAATTAAACCTCGATTAGGGACTGATAAAAGCCTTGATTTGCTACAATGGCGGCTTCGAGTTTCACCGGTAACACGATCATAAGTTAGGAATATTGATGTCAGATAAATATCTCACCTGCGCGTTGTACAGATTTGTATCGTTGCCTGATTTTGAGGATCTCCAGACTCCGCTTCAAAAGCTCATGACTGACCATAATGTTTTTGGCACCTTACTGCTGGCAGCAGAAGGTATTAATGGCACTATCTCTGGGTTGCCCAATGATGTGCAAACGGTTCTCACATGGTTAGAGCAACAGCCGCAACTGTCTAATATTGACCAGAAGAACTCTTTTCATAGTGAAATTCCTTTCTATCGCTCTAAGGTGAAGCTAAAGAAAGAGATTGTCACTATGGGCGTTGAGGGCATAGATCCTAAACAGGTCGTCGGCACTTACGTGAAGCCTAGTGATTGGAACGCGCTTATTTCTGATCCAGATGTAGTGGTTGTAGATACGCGTAATGATTATGAGGTCGAGATAGGTACTTTTAAAAATGCCATTGATCCACAGACAAAGACCTTTCGTGATTTTCCGGCCTGGGCTCAGAAAAATCTTGATAAAGAAAAACATAAAAAAGTAGCTATGTTTTGTACGGGTGGCATCCGTTGTGAGAAGTCCACGGCGTACATGAAAGAGCAGGGCTTTAAAGAGGTATACCACCTTGAGGGTGGGATTCTTAAATATTTAGAAGAAGTACCCAAAGACCAAACACTATGGCAAGGCGAGTGTTTCGTGTTCGATAATCGGGTTGCAGTAGATCATGAGCTCAAACGCGGTTCTTATGATCAGTGCCATGCTTGTCGAATGCCAATTACGGAGCAAGAAAAGAGTTCTGAGTTTTATCAGCAAGGCTTGTCCTGTCATCATTGCCATGATGTCGTAGCAGAAGATCGTAAGCAGCGTTTTGCTGAGCGGCAAAAACAGGTAGAGTTAGCTAAGGGGCGGGGCGAAGAGCATATAGGCAGCGCCGCCTTTGACGCCACCGAGCGCCGACGTGCTGCTAAAAAAGCTCAAAAAAATAGTAGGTGAGGGCTAAAACTCATCTCGTATTGAGCAACAGGAAACCAATCAATGAATGAACTAGATCGCTGGCATGCCCAAGTAAGAGAAGAGATTATTGACCCTGAGCGGGCAATTTTAGACCCCCATCACCATCTTTGGCGGACGGATATGCCTTATGAGTTAGATGATCTGTGGGCCGACACTCAAACTGGGCACAACATTATCGGTACGGTATTTATCGAATGTGGGGCTGAGTATAGAACTCAAGGCCCCCAACATTTGAGGCCTGTAGGTGAGACTGAGTTTGTAAGAGCACAGGCAGATCAGTCGCAGCAAGACAAAAAATATGGGAAACCGCCCATTTTAGGAATGGTGTGCCATGCCAATCTAACTCTTGGAGCTCAGGTTGATGAGGTTTTACAGGCTCATGCTGAAGCCGCTGGTGGTTTGTTGCGCGGTATTAGACACTCCACAGCTTTTTATCCTGATCCGCCCGTGGTGGATAGGTATGCAGGCCGAATTGAAAAGTTAATGATGCAAACTGACTTTCGAGAAGGTTTCGCCAAGCTGGCGCCTTTGGGCCTCACGTTTGAGGCCTGGTTGCTGCATAGTCAAATAACAGAACTCACTGATCTAGCCCGTGCTTTTCCAGAGACCACTATTGTTTTTGATCACTTTGGAGGTCCCCTTGGCATTGGTCCTTATTCTGGAAAACAGGCGGAACTTTTTCCGCAGTGGAAAGCTGACGTTAAGGAGCTCGCACAATGCCCAAATGTTGTGGCTAAATTAGGTGGCCTGGCCATGGAGATTAATGGTTGGGGGTGGAATGGACGTGATTTGCCCGCTAATTCAGATGAAATTGTCGCTGCCCATAAGGGTTATTATCTGCATGCTATTGACTGCTTTGGCCCTGACCGATGCATGTTCGAAAGTAACTTCCCCGTCGATAAATTATCTGTTTCTTACGCAGTGATTTGGAATGCTTTTAAAAAAATGACGACAGGCTTCAGCGAATACGAAAAAGACGCTATGTTTCAAGGGACGGCAACCCGAATTTACAGACCCTAGGTTCGTCTAGTAGCGTAATTACATACGCTTATAGGTTTGTGTTACCTCAACGTCATTCATCATAAAGGTTTGACTGAAATGGTTATTATCTATGAGCGTCAGTTTTAGCCGGTGCTGAGTGCCTGAATAATCTGCAATCGAGCTAGTCATCCCCGTCTCTGTGGCGCTGCCGTCATCATGGACGTCAATGGTGCCAAAGCCAAAGTTCTTTTGAGTTCCATTATCTTTTGACCATCGCTGAAAATAATCCCTTCGATCTACAAAGGGAAGGAAAATGGTACCAGTGGCCGGACTCGAACCGGCACGCTTTTAAGGGCGCGGGATTTTGAATCCCGTGTGTCTACCAATTCCACCACACTGGCATTCTCTATCTGCAGGTACTGCAGTAGGGCGGCGATTATAGCAGTGATCAATAGTGGGTCAACAGATTTAACCATGACTCTCTAAGGAAACCGGGTTGAAGGTTTTTCTATTAATTATTTGGCGCTTTAAGCGTAATTTCTATACCCTTGCGACCTAACCTTTTAAGCCTTTAAGTTTTTGTTATGCGACGTGACCATTTTCGTTTTGAATTACCCAATGAGTTAATTGCCCGTCAGCCTGCTGAAGAGCGGCAGGGTAGTCGCATGCTATTTCTGGATGCCGCTAGTGATGACGTAAAACATCAGCAGTTTAGTGATTTTCTATCGCATGTTGAACGGGGCGACTTAATTGTATTCAATAATACCAAGGTTATGGCCGCACGGTTATATGGGGAAAAGGCCAGTGGAGGCAAGGTAGAGGTGCTGGTAGAGCGGTTAATTAATGCCTATTCGGTGCAGGCCCATGTTCGTGCTAGTAAATCGCCGAAGACAGGAAACCAGATCATCTTTTCTGAAGCTTTTTCGGCTGAGATGACAGGCAGAGATGATGGTTTATTTACCTTAGCTTTTAATAGGCCAGTACTGGAGGTTTTAGATGCCATTGGACATATGCCGTTGCCACCTTATATTGATCGCAGTGATACTGACGAGGATAAGGCTCGCTATCAAACGGTCTATGCTGATCAATTAGGTGCGGTGGCCGCGCCGACAGCGGGCCTGCATTTTGACGAGAAAATGCTCGAGGATATTCAGACCAAGGGTGCTTCGGTAGCTTTTGTCACCTTGCACGTCGGAGCGGGGACTTTTCAGCCTGTGCGTGTTGATAACATCACTGACCATAAGATGCATTCAGAGTGGCTGCAAGTTAGCCAAGAAATCTGTGATCAGGTCATCAAAACCAAGGTCAATGGTGGTCGAGTAATTGCGGTGGGTACTACCAGTGTACGCTGCTTGGAAACTGCGTCGAGAAGTGGTCAGATTACTCCCTTTGAGGGTGATACGAATATTTTTATATACCCTGGCTACCGATTTAATGTGGTTGATGGCTTACTGACTAATTTCCATCTGTCTGAATCAACCTTATTGATGTTAGTCAGCGCATTTTCGGGATATCACTCTATAATGGCGGCTTATCAAGAGGCAGTGTCAGAGCGATATCGTTTCTTTAGTTATGGCGATGCCATGTTTTTGTTACACAACCCGAATGCTGATCAGGATATACCCGAATGAGCCGCGAATGTTTTATGCAATTTAATGTCTCCGCTACTGATGGAAAAGCCCGTCGTGGTGAGATGACGTTTCCTCGAGGCACAGTTCAGACACCTACGTTTATGCCGGTGGGTACCTATGGGACGGTGAAAGGTATGTTGCCTCGTGACATCGTAGAGGTTGGGGCTGAGATGATTCTTGGCAATACCTTTCATCTAATGCTGAGGCCTGGTACTGAGGTGATTAAGGAACACGGTGATCTGCATGATTTTACGCAGTGGCAGGGGCCTATTCTCACCGATTCTGGCGGTTTTCAGGTCTTTAGCTTGGGTGATATGCGCAAAATCAGTGAGGAGGGTGTGAAGTTCCAATCGCCGATTGATGGAAGCCCAGTGTTTATCGATCCTGAAACCTCTATGCAGGTGCAGGCCGATTTGGGTAGCGATGTTGTGATGATATTTGATGAATGCACGCCATACCCAGCGACGGAGAAAGAGGCTGAAGACTCTATGCAGTTATCACTTCGCTGGGCGCAGCGTAGCAAGGATGCCCACAGTGATAACCCATCCGCTTTGTTTGGCATTGTTCAGGGTGGAATGTATGAGTCGCTGCGCGACGAATCGTTGGCAGGGTTGGTCGATATTGGCTTTGATGGTTATGCCATTGGTGGTCTTTCTGTGGGAGAGCCAAAAGATGACATGGTTCGCATACTAGACCACTTAGCTGACATCATGCCAGCTGACCGACCTCGATATCTAATGGGGGTGGGTAAGCCCGCTGATCTGGTTGAGGGCGTGCGTCGCGGCATTGATATGTTCGACTGTGTGATGCCCACCCGCAATGCGCGCAATGGCCATTTATTTACCAGTGCTGGGGTGGTAAAAATTCGTAATGCGCGGCATCGCCATGACACAGGACCTCTGGATACAGAGTGTGATTGCTATACCTGCGCTAACTTCAGTCGTGGTTATTTACATCATTTGGAAAAGTGTGGTGAGATGCTTAGTGCTCAGCTCAATACCATCCATAATTTACGTTATTATCAAACGCTCATGGCGGGTTTACGAGATGCGATTGCCGAGGGAGAATTGGATGCCTTTATCGATAAGTTTTACCGTAAACAGGCTATTGGGGATAAGGGAGGTTTAAATCCCTGATTCTGCCCCTATTTAGTAAGGAATGTCGTTATAATGCGCCCCGAGAATAAAAGGACCGGTTGACCCATGTTAAACAAGTTTCCTCTGTGGAAGAATATATTAATTCTTCTGGTGATTGCTTTTGGCTTTATCTACGCCACGCCTAACTTTTATCCGCCAGATCCCGCCATTCAGTTGTCGGGTCAGAGTGGAGCTATGGTGATTGATGGCAGTGTGCTGCAAAAAGTAGAGGGTGCCTTGGGCGAAGCTGGCATTGACTATTTTGATGGCCAAGCTGATGGTGAGAGTTTATTAGTTCGACTAAACGATATTAATTTGCAGTTGCGAGCCAAAGAAGTTATCCAGGCTGAGATGGCTGGTGAGTATATTGTTGCCCTTAACTTGGCGCCAACCACGCCTGACTGGCTAAGCAGTTTGGGTGGCCAGCCAATGAAACTTGGTCTTGACCTAAGAGGAGGAGTACATTTTTTATTGGAGGTTGATCTTGCTTCCGCTATAGCGGTTCGCCTTGAAAGTGACTTGCAAGAGATCAAAACTGTACTGCGTAAAGAGAAAATACGCTATCGGAGCTTTGAGCTCAAGGGAAACCAGATTATTGGTCAGTTTCGTGATGTTGAACAGGTACAAAAAGCGACTGCCTTAATTCGTAATAGCTACCGTGATCTTTTACCTGAGACAAGTCCAGGCCAGAATCCTTTATCGCTGGTACTAAACCTTAGCATTGCAGCGTCTAGTATTATCGAAGATAGTGCTATCAAACAAAATCTTACGTCACTGCGCAATCGGGTTAACGAATTGGGTGTGTCTGAACCTTTAGTGTCACGCCAAGGCAAAAACCGGATTGTGGTTGAGCTTCCTGGTGTCCAAGATACGGCTGAAGCCAAGAGAATTATTGGGAAAACAGCTAATCTAGAATTTCGGTTTGAGTCTCAGGGTAAGAGTGGTGAACGGTTTGAATTTAAAACGCCTAGAGGACAAGGCCCAGACGCGGAATTAGAAAAGAAATCTATTATCACTGGTGAAAATGTTATCGACGCGCAACCTAGCTTTGATCAAAATGGTCGTCCTCAGGTGCGTATAAGACTGGACGGCGGCGGTGCCGTGCAGATGGGCCGTGCGACTCGTGACAATGTTGGCCGTCGCTTGGGTGTGCTGTTTATAGAGTACAAAACCAAGCTGGAAAAAACGATCGATGAGAACGGTGAACTAGTGATTACCCCTGTACCCTTTGTCGAGCAACACGTTATTAGTTTGGCAACCGTGCAGTCTCAGCTGGGCAAGGAGTTTGTGATCACCGGTCTTGAGCAGCGAGAATCTTCAGAATTAGCGTTATTACTGCGGGCAGGGGCATTGGCAGCGCCTATGTATATTGTCGAAGAACGCACTATCGGCCCCTCTCTAGGAGCGGACAATATTGATCTAGGTGTGAAGTCAGTCACCTTTGGTATGGCTATGGTGCTGCTGTTTATGGTGGTTGTCTATAGAGCTTTCGGGTTAGCGGCGAATGTGGCTCTGACAATGAACTTGCTGCTGTTGGTGGCATTCATGTCTCTCCTGGGCGCCACACTGACGCTGCCGGGGATTGCCGGCATCGTGCTTACGGTAGGTATGGCTGTAGATGCCAACGTATTGATTTTTTCGCGTATTCGAGAAGAGCGTAATAATGGAGCCACCGTACAGGGTTCGATTAGTGCCGGTTATGACCGCGCTTTTGTATCCATTTTAGATGCCAATATCACAACATTAATTGTTGCGTTGATTTTATTCTTAATTGGATCAGGTCCTGTGCAAGGTTTTGCGGTGACCTTATCGATTGGTATCTTAACGTCGATGTTTACCTCGATCGTGATGACTCGCGGATTGGTTAATCTAGTGGTCGGTGGCCGCAAAATCGAAAAATTGTGGATTTAGGGAGAAGACCATGGCTGACTTAAAAGTGTACAACTTTATGGGCATACGCAAGTATGCGGTTATCTTCTCAGCAATTTTACTGACGGTTTCTGCTTGGTCTCTGTACACCCAAGGGCTAGCCCTTGGGTTAGATTTTTCTGGAGGCACTCAAATAGAGGTGGGGTATGAGCAACCTGCTGATGTTGGTCAGTTAAGAGAAAAACTAGCAACTGCGGGCTTTGATAATCCGGTGGTAGTGCATTTCGGTTCTGAAACAGACGTGTTGATCCGTCTACAGGGTGAGCCTGACCAAAAGCTTGCAGAACAGATCGTTGAGGTTCTAAAGGGTGATAATCAGCAGATTGAATTGCGCAGAGTTGATTATGTGGGCCCGCAAATTGGCGAAGAATTACGTGAAGATGGAGGCCTTGGAATGTTAACCGCCTTGGTAGTAGTTATGTTGTATGTGGCGATTCGTTTCCAATTGAAATTTTCAATCGCGGCCGTACTTGCCTTGGTTCACGATGTGGTAATCACGCTAGGTATTTTCTCTCTGGCGCGTTTTGAGTTTGACCTGACGGTATTGGCGGCGATATTGGCCGTAGTGGGGTACTCACTTAATGACACCATTGTAGTGTCCGATCGAATTCGAGAGAATTTCCGCAAGATTCGCAAAGCGACAGCGATAGAAGTCATTAATGAGTCGCTATCACAAACACTTTGGCGAACCATTAACACCTCGGTGACCACAATGTTGGTATTGTCAGCATTGTTCTTTATCGGCGGTGAGTTGATCCACAATTTTGCTATAGCTTTAATGATAGGCGTGGGTATTGGAACGTACTCGTCAATTTATGTGGCCGCAACAGTTATGTTGGGTTTAAATGTGGACCGCGAAGACCTTTTGGAGCAAGTTGAAGGCGAGCTCGTCGACGATCTTCCCTAGGGCAATAAAACAAGCATATCTAAGGCTCTCGCATTTATGTTGAGGGCCTTTTTTTTATAAAGCTCTGAAGATAATCAAAAATTTCTTAGGGATGACGTTGTCTGGCAGATCTCCATTTGTCATTAGTCTCAATATTAATCGGCTTACCCTGTGGGCCTAAATATTGGCGATTATTTTAGTCAGATGCTGTCGTTGAATCACTGTCTTCAGGTTTTGTCTCTTCTGACGTTTCTGTTCGCCACTTGTACATCTTTTTAATAAAACAACGATCTACTCCCGAAAAGCCATCGCTGACGATAATTTCATCGCCACGGGTTAAGCATGAGGAACCTCGTGTTCTTGTGGCTATATTGCTCATAGCCTTGGTGACATCGCAGAAACCCGATAATTCCAATTTGTACTCATCCTTGACACCTTTAGTTAGAATAACTGAGTGTCGTTCGCCGTTGAATTCCTTCCAGCCGTTAATAGAGCTTGCAAAGCAGATTCGCCTAACCTCATTACCTAGTTGAGAATTTGGTAGGCTGGGTTTGGGGTCAACTTGAGTTACGGTAGTCTGTGAGCAGCCGATGATCGTCATTGCAACAACTATGCCTATAAAATTTCTAATCATTTGAGCTCCTTATGGTTTGTTAACGCCCTTATCTTCGTTGTTTTAAAACTAGAGACTTACTGGTTAATGGCCGAATATTTTTCTAATGCATTTATAATAATCTGCCCATTTTTCATCACGAATACGGGCCTTTCTAGAGCGCTAATATCTAAAAGAGGGTTTCCAGGCACGGCAATAATATCAGCCAGTTTGTCGACCTCAATACTGCCTATTTGATCATCCCATTGAAGAAGTTCAGCCCCTACGCTGGTGCCTGCTTTAATGGCATCCATGGGGCTTAAACCTGCTTCTACCAAAGTGGCGAATTCCCGCGCACACACGTGCGGCTCTACCGCGTACCCGCATAGGTCGGAGCCGACCGCTATTTTTACCCCGGCTCTATATGCTTTCCCGATCATTTGAAGCCAGTCATCTCTAAAAGAGAGATAAAAATCATCATTCTTACTTTGCGCTAGTAGCTTGCCACTATTAGCATAGTAGTCACCAACATAAATGGTAGGTACGTAATAGGTCTGGTGTTTAACCATGAGGGCGATAGACTCTTCGTCGAGATAACTGCCGTGCTCTATTGAACGAGCGCCAGCAATAATGGCTTGATTAACACCGTCGGTAGCATGCGCATGCGCGGCTACTGGAATATTATGTCGAGAAGCTTCTTCAATAGCGGCACGCAGCTCTTCAGGGCTAAATGAAACGTTCTTTGGGTTGTCACCAACGGACATGAACGCCCCTGTCACCATAATTTTTATCCAGTCAGAACCATATTTTATTTCCGTTCGAATCGCTTTACGGATTTCATCTGGCCCATCAGCTATTAGTCCATCGGCGATCACATTCTGCTCGGGCGAAAGATAATTAACGTCACCACCACCACCTGTTATCGATATGTAGTGAGCGGCGCCTGTTAGGCGGGGGCCAATAAATACACCAACATTAATGGCTTTTTTAAGATCTTGATTGGCGTAGTAAACGTCACCATCACCCATGACTCTAATGGTCGTCCAGCCAGCTTTGAGCAAACCTTGCAGGTTGGATAGCCCTAGCAGCGCTTTATAGGCTGAGGAGGCTTGTAGATGACCGTTCTGATAATCATCTTTGTACAGTAGCGGATGCTCATGCGCGTTAATCATTCCCGGCATGAGTGTTGTGCCTGGAAGATTTACCCTAACGGCTTGTTCTGGAATAAGGCCTATAGCTACTATGCCCGTGATTTTAGAGTCCGTGACGATCACAGCCTTATTTTTCAGCAGCTCATTTGATTTACCATCGATTACACTGTCGGATACCAGCGCATATTGCTCAGCAGATACATTGGATATGAGGGTAATTGTTAGGATGATGAGAGCCAGACGTAGAGTATTTAATATAGGCATACTATATTTTCCCCTTGAATTAATGTTTTAATTATATACTGGTTGTACGATATTTTATTAATAATAAATGCCTACAATATTAATGATTAACGGTCACTTGTAGCTTGTATAAGACTCATTAAAGGACAGAGATCTGTGGTAGAAAAAACCCCTAGGAACACCTTCGAGCGAGCAATATCCTTATTAAAAAATGGCGATCACGATGAGGCGGAAACACTTTGTCGTTCTTGGCTGTCGGAAAATGCTAGAGACGTCAATTTTTTGTCCTTATTAGGAAGCATACTTCTGCGAAAAAATGATTTTGAGGGTGCTGAGCAACTGTTAAGAACCGTGGCTGAGATAGCACCGGGGTACCCTAATGTTCACGAGGACTTAGGCACGGTACTGCTAAATCTTGGAAGGCCTGAAGATGCTTTAATTCCCCTTCAAAAGGCCATAGAGCAGAACCATAAAAGTGCAAGTGGATTTTCCAAACTGGGAGGTGCGCTCAAGAGTTTGGGCAGAGATGAGGCGGGAGATGCAGCGCTTAAGTATGCCGCAGATTTGTCTCCCGCTCAGGCTGACTTAGAAAAAGCGACTATGCTTTTTGCTGAGGGCAAGTTCCGCGAAGCTGAGGTGATAGCCAAGAAATTAATAGATATTAATCCTAGAGATGTAAATGCTGGGCTACTTCTGGGGCGAATTGCAATTGATGCACGTGCCTATGATGATGCAGAGACGCTGTTGCGAAAAGTCGTAGAGATGGCACCACGATTTGTCGCCGCTTGGCACGATCTAGCAGCGGTTCTTAAGGAACAGGGCAAGGAAGAAGAGGCCATTAAGGCTCTTGAAAAAGTTATTAAAATGGAACCAACCAACGCAGGGTCTCATTACTACTATGCTGGACTCTTAGCGATGGTTGGAAGGACTGAGGAGTCAGCTGAATCTTATAAGAATTCGGTTGAGATAGACCCTAATTTAGTTGGTGCTTATTTAGGTCTCGGCCATGTGCTTAAGACGTTAGGCGATCAAGATGGTGGTATCAAAGCTTATAGAGCTGGCATCGCTTTGCGACCAAATCTGGGAGAAATTTACTTTAGTCTGTCTAATCTTAAAACATTCCGCTTCAGTGATGATGAGATCGAGGATATGGTTAAGCGTATTAATCAAGAGTCTCTGAGTCCCGAGTCAGTGGTACATTTCGCTTTCAGTTTGGGTAAAGCCTTTGAAGATAACAAGGATTATGATCGGGCTTTTCAATATTACAGTCAGGGTAATCAAGAGCATCGAAACAGTATTGCTTATGATCCAGTGCGAACTGAGGTGGCCCACAGCAAGATGAAAGAAGTATTTAGTGAAGAATTTTTTAATAGGATTAAAAAAACTCAGGCTGGCGTTCAAGACCCCGATCCAATCTTTATTGTTGGATTACCTCGATCAGGGTCAACACTGTTAGAGCAGATTTTGGCAAGTCATAGTCTAGTTGATGGAACCAGTGAGTTGGCTGATCTTGGCATTGTTTCTCAGATGATTTCTGATAAGGATAAAGGACGAGCCTTCCCTAGTGGTATCCTTCAAATGAGTGATGAAGAGATAACATATCTGGGACAGCAATACTTGGATAGGACTCAGCAACAACGACGTGGCGCGCCATTCTTTACTGACAAGATGCCTAATAATTTTGCTCATGTAGGCCTTATCCAGGCAATACTACCCAATGCAAAGATTATAGATGCCCGCCGCCACCCATTAGACAGCTGCGTAGGTTCTTTTAAACAGCATTTTGCAAAAGGGCAAACATTTACCTATGACATGTTTGAGTTGGGTGAGTTTTACCTTCAATATGATCAGTTGATGACTCACTGGAATCAGGTGTTACCTGGCAAGGTTCTGCGTGTGCAGTACGAAGATGTGGTACAGGATTTGGAAACACAAGTCAGACGTATCCTCGACTATTGTGAGCTCCCTTTTGAAGAGGCTTGTGTCAACTTTCATGAAACTGAACGGGCGGTCAGAACAGCTAGTTCTGAACAGGTAAGGCAACCTATTTATAATAAGTCCATTAATACGTGGAAGCGTTTTGAAGCGCATATCGGTCCCTTGATAGAGATTCTAGAGCCTCTGTTAGATAAGTCTGATCCAACAATTATAGTGCGGTGATCCCTATGAAATTACCTAAGTTGATAGCAACTTCTGTGGTGAGAGGCAGTGAGAAAGGACAGAGTCATGGTGGTGTTTATACCGTTGATTTTAATAGTCAGGAGGTAAAGCAACATATTGACTGGAATGATGGTGACATTGATTTTTCAGGACGTGGTTGGGACAGGGGTCTTCGAGGTATTGAATTCATCGATCAGCAAGTATGGATTGCCGCCAGTGATGAGCTTTTTTGCTACAGCCCCGAGTTCGAGTTACTAGGATCCTATCGCAACGAATACCTAAAGCATTGTCATGAAATAAGCCGACGTGATCATTTATTGTTTTTGACATCAACCGGCTACGATAGTGTTCTGGTGTTCAATCTAAAAACCTTGAGTTTTATTTGGGGCTTATATATTTCTAGAAACGGTGACGACTGGGTTGGGCAACGATTTGATCCCATGGCTCAAAGTGGTCCTCCATTCTCAAATAATTACCATATTAATATGATACATGTTGCAGAGACAGGAGTTTACTTTAGCGGGTTGCATACACGTGCGCTACTAAGGCTGTCATCTGACATGACTATTGATCAGGTTTGCAGTCTTCCCGAAGGAACACATAATGCTAGGCCTTTCGCAGACGGGGTCATATTTAATGATACAAAGAGTGATGTTTTACGGCATGTGCGCCGAGAGGGAAAGTCAGTAACGGTGAAAGTCCCTTCCTATAAAGAGGAAGATTTGAAATTCCACGGAGTAGACAGTACGAAGGTCGCCAGGCAGTCCTTTGGGCGAGGCCTCTGTGCAGTGAGTAACGGAATTGTAGCCGCGGGATCCTCTCCATCCACTATTAGTCTGTATGATATGAAAGCAGGAGAGCGAATTGCAGTAGTGAACCTAACCATGGATATTCGTAACGCCATACATGGACTAGAAGTATGGCCCTTCGATTAACGGTTTAGTAACAAAAAAGGCACGCTTTGCGTGCCTTCTCTATATCAACGTTACAACTCTGATGTTTGGAGATGCCCTAGAAATACATTCTAATTGAAAGACTATAATTTCTAGGCCTTACGACGTTATCACTATTGCGTCCATAGAATGGATCGAAGTCATAAGAATCTCTGTAGGTAATGCCTCTTTCGTCACTAATATTATTCAGACTTAACTGGGCTTTAACGTTGCCCATGTCATATCCCAGAATTAGATCAGTGAGTCGATAGTCACCCTGCTCTTGCTGTGGGGCCGGATCTCCATCGCCTAGCTGATTGATGGATACGCCTTCGAAATTATGTTGAAGTCTCGCATAGAATGCTCCGCCACCCAGGATAGATAGCTGCCCAGAGTACTCAGCATAGAGAGAGTACGAAAGGTCAGAAAACAGTGGCAGATCAGATTTTGGATCTAATCCTAACGGAGCTTGGCCACCTATAAATCGATCATCAGGGAAAGTTTCTAAGGGGACAACATACTGATCAAAAATGCTAGTGAGGTTGAAGCCCACTTGAATATTTTCATTGAGAATAGCGGTAATACTTATATCCATCCCCTTCACCGTAGCATCACCCAGGTTAGCGACAACCGCTTGCCAAGGTTGGTTTCTGCAATAGTCTGTATATCCACCATCTGCATCTGTGGGGCAAACATTGGGATCGTGGTCAATGGAGAAGCTTGGGTCTGTAAATTCCATTTGCATACCTTTCCATGACATTTCATAGACGGTTGCGTTGACCTGTATGGTGTCATCGTTGAAGGAAGACTTAATGCCGAGCTCCATATTTTCTACGATGTCTGAATCATAAAACGTGGGGACAGTTGGAATTCCTCGAGAGCGGTTAGCTCCACCAACCCGATATCCTTCAGAATAAACACCCCAAACCATTATGTCGTCAGTGAGGTCATATTGCAGACCGATCTTAGGTATAAATCCATCATCTGTCATATTACGGTCAGGTGAGGCTGCGTTTGGATAACCTTCTGGCTTTTCAACGAAGTATGATATAAAGCGGTCAACCTCATACCACCGTCCTCCTGCTAAGAGGGATAGACGGTCTGAGAGTTTGATATCAATCTCCCCAAAAACTGCCTTGTCTTCTCGAGTTGTGGATTGGCTAGAGAACCACCAAGTATCAACTGGAGCGATTGTTATATCGTAGAGAGATGCATAGTAAGCCCATGCTGCGAATGCATTCGAATCAGCGTAGCCATCGACGTAGGTCTTAAAGTCCCAGCTCTCATCCGAATCCATATAGAAAGCACCTGCAGTCCAGGCGACCTTATCGCCCGTATGCGATAACCGCACTTCTAAAGTTTTAGATGTATTTTCTTGGTCGTTTGTGAGATAGCCAATCGGATCCGCACCAAAATCATAAGTCGCATAATAGGCGCCGAGGGTATAGGTAAAGTAAGCGGCGTAGGCTTGAGTATCATGTTGATATAGCGTCTCGCGATCATAGTAAGACCCAGCAACGGTCAACTCAGCAAAGCCCAAGTCTCCCTCGATGACTAAGCTGGTTTGGGACCACTCATCGTCTCGATACTCATCATAAAACTTGATAGTTTCCAGGTCACCAACATTAGGATCATAATCATTAAAACCATCCGCTTCAATATTCTGATAGTTGTGGCTTAATGTGGAAGACCAATCATCTGAAATCAACCATTTTGCTTGAGCTCGAGCACCAGACCATTTAACTGCATTAATATCGTTCTCGACGGCATTGGCATTAGATTTGTTGCCGCCTTTTTCTGGGGCTCGTGAATCAATGACCGTTAGCCCATGTACGCTATCGATAAATCCGCCATCTTTAGCACTAAATCCAGATAATCGAATTGCGAGTTTATCTTCTATTATAGGTATATTAAGCGTAGCATCGAAGTCAAGTCCGTTGCTACCACTCTTAACGCTTGATACTCCCAATCCGATGTTGCCAGAGACTTCTGTTCCTTCAGTGTCTGGCTTGTTAGTGATTACACGAACGGTCCCTGACTGCGATGATGCTCCAAAAAGTGTTGATTGTGGTCCAGACAGGGCTTCTATTCGAGCGATATCTACTGGGTAGATATCAGGCGCCATTGAAGTCATAGACATGGCCTGTTCATCAAGATAAATGGCGGCGGTTGGATCAACAAGGAATCCACCACCATCACTTATACCACGGAACACAATTGTATTTTGGCCAGCGGCGGTTGTTGAGACGCTGAGGCCTGAAACAAATCGAGAAAAGTCTTGGAGGGTGGTTATTCCCTGCTTTTGAATATCTTCACCGGATACCGTATCAATTGTCATCGGTATATCTTGAGATGATTCTGCACGTTGCCGTGCTGTAACGATAATCTCTTCAAGGGACGCTTCTTGCCCTAGTGCCAGAGGTGTTCCTACTAAACCTAAAGCCGTCGCCATAGAGGTAACGATTAACTTCCTTCGGATTGAAAATTTTCTTTGTGATTGGTTCAAACTAGCCATTATTCCACCCCCAAAATGCCCATTACACCAATTTATGTCGGTCTTAGGACTATTGATAAACTGAAAATTAATATACACACGTAACTCGACACGTCAACCTTTTGTGCGGTCTAATTTTCCATGCCTACCTCTTAGGGTAGTGCATTTCTATGTTTAGGTAAATACTTTTTTAGAGGGCCCAAAACGAGATATACCGCTAGTAGGTTTAGTCCTGGTGGGGATGTAGATCGAAAGCTATAGTGGGCAGGATAATTTAGTGACTGTGTATGCTTATGGGACTCATTAACTTTTCCTTGAAACCTTATCGGTTGACTTGTCGATCTTCTCATTTTACTGTTAGGTAAATTAAGAGTTGAGTTGAGAGATAAGGTCTATGGATATAGGGGTTCCTCTAAAGGAGTTGGGCGAATATAACATCGTCCCTCTGAGAGACGCGATTATGGACCTTCCTGAGGAATGCTGGACGGGGAATACCTTTCGTCAGCTTGAGTATGAGGTCCATCAGCAAACCCAGTCGATGGTAATGCTTTTCACTGATGGTTCAGGGTGGCCCAATATAGAGGTAACCAAAGAAGCAGGTTGGGATTTACTGGTCGATCAGGCATTTCCACTCATGACTCAAATCCTTAAAGATCATTATCCTCTAGGGGGCACCATTATTAGAGCCATGGCCGCACGTCTTCAGGCGGGAGGTGTCATTAAGCCTCATACGGATGAGCATCCTTCTTTTCATCATGGGCATCGTATACATATACCTATTTACAGCAATCCTCGTGTCCGATTTATGATAGGAGGAAGGCCTTATCAATTTGAGGTGGGTAAGGTCTATGAGATCAATAACCAGAAGCAGCACAGCGTTATGAATAAAGGGGCCAAAGGTCGTATTAATTTTATCTTTGATTACGTACCCCCAGATCATTTGCAATAAACTCTTTTGTGCAGCCGCAGCTAAAGATCAATCACTCTAGCGTCTAAAAATAAGCGAAGAATCTTCCAGTTCTATGGATCTTGATAGATAATGCTGCCCCTACTATTACCCTGAGCAGAATCACCGGGATAGATTTAGTTAACTGATAAAAAGGATTAAGAATGGAAGTCGATGATCACGTTGTTATTGTCGGAGCTAGCCATGCGGCGGTTCAGTTAATGATTAGCATTCGCCAGCAGGGCTGGTTAGGAGCGATCACGGTCATTAGTGACGAGCTACATATGCCTTATCAACGACCCCCGCTTTCAAAAGCGTATTTAGACGGTAGTGTTGAGGAGGGCCGATTAGCTCTTCGTGCTCCAGAAATGTACGAAAAACTCGATGTTGTTTTTAAACTTGGCCATACAGTGGTAGCCATTGATGCAGGTACCAACCAAGTCACTTTAGATACTGGCGAGCAAATAGGATTCACTAAGCTAGCTCTTTGCACAGGCGCGCGGGTTAGGCAATTAGACTTACCTGGTGCCGAGTTAGGGGGAGTCCATTATTTGCGAACAATGGATGATGTTAAAGCCATTCGTCATTCAGCGAAAAAAGCCAGTCGAGCGGTGATTATAGGCGGTGGCTATATAGGATTAGAAACAGCGGCTTCACTAACTAAGCTAGGGATTAAGGTTACGGTGCTGGAAACCGAGTCTCGATTACTAAAGCGCGTAGCTTCAGAGCAGGTATCTGAATTTTATAAGCACCTTCATGAGGAAGAGGGCGTTGAGATTAGACTAGGCTCCAAGGTCGTGGCATTGCAGGGTGATGGCCACGTGAAGAGCGTTATCTGTGACGATGATACCCATAGCGACGCAGACATGGTGATTATAGGTGTTGGCGTAATTCCCAATACAGAACTTGCTAGTGAGGCAGGGTTGGTTGTCGAAAATGGTATTGTGGTAGATGAATTCGCTCAGACGAGTCACCCTAATATTGTTGCTGCAGGAGACTGCACCTTTCATCCAAATTCTCTACTGAAAAAGTCTCTTCGATTAGAGTCTGTCCCCAACGCTTCAGAGCAGGCTAAGGCAGCGGCAGCTAGTCTGTGTGGAATAAAAAAAGCTTACTCAGAACTCCCTTGGTTTTGGTCTGATCAGTTTGATGTCAAACTTCAAATTGCAGGTATTAGCCAAGGCTACACTGGGGCGGTGGTTCGTGGTGATGCTGATGAAAGTCGCAGTTTTACTGTCTTTTACATAAAAGATCAGCACATTATTGCTGCTGATTGTATTAACCGGCCTAAAGATTTTATGGTTGCCAAAAAGTTAATTTTGCAACAATCTACAATTGATATCGCTGTCTTGGTAGACGAGAGTATTGATATCAAAACACTTATTAATTAATGGAGCTCAGTAGCAATGCCAGCAATAACTTATATTGAATTCGATGGCACTGGATATCATGTTGATGTGGCAGTGGGAAATAGTGTGATGGAAGGTGCTTTGAATAATATGATCGATGGTATTGTCGCCGAGTGCGGTGGCTGCTGCGTGTGCTGTACTTGCCATTGTATGATTGATCCAGAGTGGGCTGAAATCGCTGGCGAACCAGGTCAAGAAGAAGCCGAGATGCTGGAAATGGTGGAAGGTCGTCAGCAAACGAGTCGATTGAGCTGTCAAGTCCAAATTACAGAAGCGATGGAAGGCATGGTGGTTCGGTTACCTGAGTCTCAATACTAATGAGTATATTCAGTGTCTAGTGGTTAATTGTTGAATCTTTAACTTACTGACCTGTAGGTGGCGAATTTTAGTTGATTGTCCCTTTTTATCGTCGAGGCCAAAGAAAATCGTTATTTTTGGGAAAAATTATGCTCTTACCTCAGCCACACACCAGTTCTTATTACGCTGCCAGCGCTAATCAACATAGTGATCATGCACCGCTTAAAGGTGACGTAAGGGCTGACGTCTGTGTTATTGGTGCTGGATTTACTGGAATATCGACGGCTCTACACCTTGCTGAACGTGGTTTTAATGTTCACGTTGTTGAGGCGAACAAAGTCGGCTGGGGCGCTTCTGGACGCAATGGTGGACAGATGATCGGCGGAATTTCAGGTGATAGCAAAATGGCATCTGCTTTAGGTGCAGAGGGTGAGCGCATACTTTGGGAGATGGGTTGGGCAGGACATGAGATTATTCGCGAGCGGGTTGCAACCTACGGGATAGAGTGTGATTTGAAATCTGGTTATGTTGATGTGGCCATCAAACCCCGCCATATAAGAGATTTAGAAGCCTATTATCGGCTACTACAAAAGTACGATTTCCCCTATGACTACCAAATGCTTTCTAAACATGAAACTCAAGATCTTATTGGTACAGAAGCCTATATTGGAGCCTTAAGAAATAGTGGTAATGGCCATGTACATCCGCTGAATTTATGTCTTGGCGAGGCATCAGCAGTAGTGTCCTTGGGTGCAATCATTTATGAACAGTCACCGGCACTTGAAATCAAGCGTGGAAAAAAAGCCACTGTGATTACAGAAGAGGGCTCGGTCACTGCCGATTTTGTGGTCCTTGCTGGCAACGCATATCACTTTCTCGAACCAGAATTGCGTGGCATTTTGTTTCCCGTTAATAGCTTTATTATCGGTTCTGAGCCTCTCTCTGATGCACTGGTCGATCAGATAAACCCTCAAGATTTGGCAGTTTGTGATCCCAACTACATCTTGGAGTACTTTCGTCTGAGTGCAGATAGACGGTTGTTATTTGGTGGGCGTTTTACATACTTCGGTAGCGACCCAGAGGTTATTAAACAAAATTTAATACCAAGAATGCTTAAAATATATCCCCAGTTGGCCAATACTAAATTTGACTATGGCTGGGGTGGGACCATCGGTGTCTCAGCTAATAGAGTGCCTCAGATGGGTAGGCTAGCCCCCAATATTATTTACTCTCAAGGCTACTCAGGACATGGTGTAAATGTCACCCATTTAGCCGGCCAAATTATGGCAGATACCGTTTGTGGTACCCTTGAGCGTTTCGATGTATTTGCTAAGATCAAACCCTTATGGATTCCAGGTCAACACTTATTTCGCAACCAAATGGTTGCCCTTGGTATGATGTACTACAAGTTAGTTGATCGGCTCTAAGCGAGAAATCATGAGGTTAAAGTGGAGTTATAATTGTGGCTATAGACTTGCAAGCATTGCTCAATAATCCGTCCCTTAATCAGTGGAAATTATTCTTTATTGGCT
>JABILI010000029.1 GCA_018654575.1 Porticoccaceae bacterium | reverse complement strand
GAGATGGTTATGCCTGGTGATAACGTGCAGATGACTGTTGAATTGATTCACCCGATTGCGATGGAAGACGGACTTCGTTTTGCTATCCGTGAAGGTGGTCGTACAGTTGGTGCAGGTGTTGTTGCTAAGATTATAGAGTAACAGTTTTACTAGCGCTTACACGTTAAGCCGAGGCACCATTAGGTGTCTCGGCTTAACTGTCAGATAGGAAAGCTGAATAAGTAATTAGTAGGCCAGTAGTTCAATTGGTAGAGCACCGGTCTCCAAAACCGGCTGTTGGGGGTTCGAGTCCCTCCTGGCCTGCCACTTTAAAGTTTGGGAATTGTTAAACCTATGAGTGTTCTAGCAGAAGAAAAGCAGTACCGGTTAGACTGGCTTAAGTGGTTGGTTGTGTTTGGTTTTCTGGGTGGTGCGATTTACGCGAATTGGTATTATTCGGCCGAATCCGTGCTTTATCGGGTCATTGGTTTTGTTTTAGTTTTGGTTGTGGCGGCATTTGTCGCGTCCAACACTGAAAAAGGAGCTGCGACCATTGAGCTAGCCATTGGTGCTAGGACTGAGTGGCGAAAGGTTGTTTGGCCGACAAAGCAAGAGCGGAACCAGACAACATTGATTGTGGTAGCGGTAATTCTATTAATGGCGCTAGTTTTGTGGGGTATTGATTCCCTGCTAAGTTGGCTTGCTTCACTGATAATGGGTTAGGAGAGCAGCATGTCGATGCGTTGGTATGTGGTACATGCTTACTCGGGCTACGAGAAGAAGGTTGCAATAGCGATTCAAGGCCGGATTGAGATGCATGATTTACAGGAAAAATTTGGCGAGATACTAGTCCCAACGGAAGAGGTTGTTGAGATGAAAAGCGGCCAGAAGAAGACTAGTGAACGGATGTTTTTCCCAGGCTATGTGTTGGTTCAGATGGAGCTGGATGATGATAGCTGGCACTTGGTGAAAGAAACCCCCCGAGTGATGGGTTTCATCGGTGGTAAAGCTGATAAGCCGGCGCCGATCACGAACAAAGAAGCTGATCTTATTTTGCGGCGAGTTCAAGACTCTGAGGAAGCTCCTCGGCCGAAGACGTTGTTTGAGCCGGGCGAGATGGTCAGAGTCACTGATGGGCCATTTAATGACTTCAATGGAAACGTTGAAGAAGTTAATTATGAGAAGAGTAAGCTTCGTGTCGCAGTGTCCATTTTTGGGCGCTTGACGCCAGTTGAGCTTGATTTCACTCAGGTAGAGAAAGCTTAAATTTTTGGTGGGCTGCAATTCGGCAGCTTTATCGGGGAGCCAGTGAAGGATTGTACACTTATGTGTTGCACTCTGGAGGCGCTAATACCCATTTTTGGAGAGTATAAATGGCTAAGAAAGTAACGGCTTATATCAAGTTGCAAGTGCCTGCTGGTCAGGCCAATCCAAGTCCGCCTGTAGGTCCTGCATTGGGTCAACATGGTGTGAACATCATGGAATTCTGTAAAGGTTTCAATGCGCAGACGCAGGGTATTGATCCAGGCGCTCCTGTTCCTGTGGTCATTACAGTTTATGCTGATCGTAGTTTCACTTTTGAGATGAAAACGCCTCCGGCGTCGTATCTTTTGAAGAAGGCGGCAGGTCTGAAAAGCGGCAGTGGTCGACCCAATACTGAAAAGGTTGGTAAAGTTACCCGTGCCCAGTTGGAAGATATCGTAAAAACTAAAGAACCTGATCTTACTGCAGCCAGTTTGGATGCTGCGGTTCGTACTATCGCCGGCTCAGCTCGGTCGATGGGTATTGAAACGGAGGGCGTGTAAATGGCCAAGTTAAGCAAGCGCCGTCGCGCGATTAATGAAAAAATAGAACTTGGCAAGGCGTATAGCGCTGACGATGCTCTAAACCTGCTGAAAGAGCTATCCACTGTTAAGTTTTCTGAAACGGTGGACGTTGCAATAAATTTAAGCATTGATCCTAAAAAATCTGATCAGATAGTGCGCGGAGCTACCACCTTACCTAATGGGTCAGGTAAAGAGGTCCGAGTATGTGTCTTTGCTCAGGGTGATGCTGCTGATGCTGCTAAGGCTGCCGGAGCAGAGCTTGTGGGTATGGATGAGTTGGCGGATGAGATTAAAGCCGGCAACATGAATTTCGACGTGGTTATAGCGAGTCCAGATGCAATGCGAGTTGTTGGTCTTCTTGGCAAGGTGCTAGGTCCTCGTGGATTGATGCCAAACCCCAAGTCAGGAACAGTAACGCCTGACGTGGCTACTGCGGTTAAGAATGCCAAGGCTGGGCAGGTTCGTTTCCGTGCCGACAAAAATGGTATTGTTCATGGTGGTATCGGCGTGGTCGGCTTTGAGGCATCGGCGTTGAAGCAAAATTTGGAAGCATTAATGGTCGATCTAGCGAAAGCTAAGCCGGCGTCAGCTAAGGGTGTGTATGTGAAGAAGATAACAGTGTCTTCAACTATGGGTCCCGGGCTGCTAGTTGATCAGGCGTCATTAACGTTTTGATCACTAGGCAGCTTAGGCTGCTAACAAGACTTTGGGGTCTGAGCTGCTGATTAAAAAGTAGCTTAGGTCGTTAAAGACCGTAGGTTCCCGAGAGGGTTTAATGAGTTTTCTGAAGTATAGATAGAAAACTTGCCTACGCAGGCGGTGAACCCGATCTAGCGCAGTTTGGCTAGAGACAATTCACCTGGGTGGTCGAAGAATTTTTCGACTGAAACTATGGTAAATCGAGGAATTTTATCGTGCCATTAAATCTCGATGATAAAAAAGCAATTGTTGCTGAAGTAAGCGAGACAGCGGGTCAGGCTCTTTCCCTGGTCATTGCTGATGCTCGCGGTGTTGACGTGAACGATATGAATGCTTTGCGAACTAAAGCTCGAGCTGAAAACGTGCAACTGCGCGTTATCCGCAACACTTTAGCCAAGCGCGCATTCGCAGAAACTGACTACGCTTGCGTAGAAGATGTTTTGGTTGGGCCGTCATTGTTTGCTTTTTCTATGGAAGATCCTGGTGCTGCAGCGCGTTTATTTAAAGACTTTTCAAAGGGGAATGATTCCTTTGACGTCAAAGCGTTGTCAGTTAGTGGGCAGCTTCTAGGGAAAGAGCAAATAGACGTTCTTGCTAACCTACCGACCCTTGAACAGGCTCTCGGTATGCTAGCTCGCGTTACCTTGGCGCCTGTTACTAAATTGGTTAGGACGCTTAATGAGGTTCCAACTAAAGTGACACGAGTCGTAGCAGCAGTTAAAACCCAAAAAGAGGAAGCTGCGTAAGCGCCTTCCACTCAATAGTTAAATATAGGAGGCCCAAAATGGCCCTATCAAATAAAGATATTTTGAATGCAATCTCAGAAATGAGTGTTATGGATGTAGTTGAGCTTGTTAGTGCAATGGAAGAAAAGTTCGGTGTTTCTGCTCAGGCTGCTGCTGTAGCTGCTCCTGCTGCTGCGACTGGTGGTGGCGACGCTGCTGCAGAAGAGCAGACTGAGTTTAACGTTGTTCTTAGCTCAATGGGTGAAAAGAAAGTGAGTGTTATTAAAGCTGTCCGTGCTATTACCGGACTTGGGCTTAAAGAAGCTAAGGATCTAGTTGATGGAGCCCCTTCTACAATTAAAGAAGGCGCCTCTAAAGACGATGCTGAAGCGGCTAAGAAGCAGTTAGAAGAAGCTGGCGCAAGCGCTGAACTTAAGTAAGTTGAGTGTGCGAGCTGCCTGATTTTTCAGGCTGGGCGGAAGGGAGATTTCCCTTCCGCCCTTTCTTGCTTGTAAGTAAGGGGAATCTGCAAGCATTATGAACTTGAGCGTGAGCTCAAGACTGAACGGTCCCTATAAAGTTAACGCCGAGGAATGCAAATGGCTTACTCCTTCACTGAGAAGAAACGTATCCGCAAGAATTTTGGCAAGTTGCCAAATACCATGGATTTGCCGTACTTATTGGCGATTCAACTTGATTCCTACAAAAAATTTACGCAAAAAGGTGTGGCTATGGAAGATCGCCTGAACACCGGTTTGCATGCTGCGCTGAATTCTATCTTTCCAATTGTTGGATATTCGGGTCACGCTGCTCTTGAATACGTCGACTATGTCATGGGCCGACCAGCATTTGACGAGGAAGAATGTAAGCTTCGCGGGGTTACCTATTCTGGAGCGATTCGAGTTCGTGTCCGGTTGGTTATCTACGATAAAGAGTCCGCGAGCAAGGCGATTAAAGACATTCGAGAGCAAGAGGTTTATCTGGGCGAGGTTCCTTTGATGACCGAAAATGGTACCTTCATTATTAATGGTACTGAGCGCGTCATCGTCTCTCAGTTACACCGTTCTCCAGGTGTCATATTCGACCACGATAAAGGCAAAACGCATTCCTCTGGTAAGTTGCTATACACCGCTAGAGTAATTCCTTACCGCGGTTCATGGTTAGACTTTGAGTTTGACCCCAAAGATATGCTTTACGTTCGAATAGACCGTCGCCGCAAACTGCCTGCGACTATTCTATTGCGCGCTCTTGGATATAGTTCTGAGGAGATTCTGGGTAAGTTTTTTGATACCAGCGTATTCCACTTTAAGAAAGATGCTTTTTCTATGGAGCTCGATCCTGAGCGCTTGCGTGGTGAGATCGCAATTTTTGATATTAAAGATAAAAAGGGCGGTGTCGTTGTAGAGAAGGGTCGCCGTATTACAGCGCGTCATATACGAGAGCTAGAAAAAGGTAAGGTCAAAACTCTCGAAGTGACACACGAGTACTTGCTTGGTAGGGCGTTGGCAAAGGATCTTGCTGATCCTAAAACCGGTGAGTTACTGCTTGAATGTAACGCAGAGATTACTGAAGAAAATCTAGCTTTGATCTTAGAAGCGGGGATTGTTGATATTGAGACGTTGTATACCAATGATCTTGACTGTGGTCCATTTATCTCGGATACATTGAGAATAGATCCGTCTCGAACTCAGTTGGAGGCTTTAGTTGAAATTTATCGAATGATGCGACCTGGTGAGCCACCAACTAAAGAGTCAGCCGAGAATCTTTTCTATAATCTTTTCTTTAATCTTGAGCGCTATGACCTGTCATCGGTTGGTCGTATGAAATTTAATCGTCGCCTTGATCGGGATGCCGAGGGCGGTGCTGGTATTTTGTATGACGAGCGTTATTTTTCAATGCTTAAAACTGATGAAGCGAAAGAGCTGCATGAGCAGTTCGGCGGAGAAACAGACATTACTGATGTGATGGCTAAGCTGATAGCTATTCGCAATGGTAAAGGATCAGTAGATGATATCGACCACCTTGGAAACCGTCGTATTCGATCGGTTGGTGAGATGGCTGAAAATCAGTTTCGTGTTGGCTTAGTTCGTGTTGAGCGCGCCGTTAAGGAGCGTCTAGGTGTTGCTGAGTCGGAAGGCCTGATGCCGCAAGACTTAGTCAATGCTAAGCCAGTCGCAGCGGCGATGAAAGAGTTCTTTGGCTCTAGCCAGCTTTCGCAGTTTATGGATCAAAACAATCCACTATCTGAAGTTACTCACAAGCGTCGAGTGTCTGCTTTGGGGCCCGGTGGTTTAACGCGCGAGCGAGCCGGATTTGAGGTGCGAGATGTGCACCCCACTCACTATGGTCGAGTTTGTCCTATTGAAACGCCTGAAGGGCCAAATATTGGTTTGATTAATTCTCTGGCTACTTATGCTAGAACTAACCATTACGGGTTTATTGAAACTCCCTATCGTAAAGTGACCAACGGCAAAGTTAGTTCTGATATTGAGTACCTTTCTGCGATTAATGAATCGCAGTTTGTTATCGCTCAAGCATCTGCAGAGTTGGATAAGAAAGATAACTTTGTAGACGATATAGTTGCTGTAAGGCATCAAAACGAATTTACTATTAAGTCGCCTGAAGATATTGACTATATGGATGTGTCACCGCAGCAAGTGGTTTCTGTTGCAGCCTCACTGATTCCTTTCCTTGAGCACGATGATGCTAACCGCGCACTAATGGGGTCGAACATGCAGCGTCAAGCAGTTCCAACCTTGCGCGCTGAAGCACCTCTGGTTGGTACTGGAATCGAGCGTACTGTTGCTACTGATTCTGGTGTATGTAAGGTTGCCAAACGTGGTGGTGTTGTCGAAAGCGTTGATGCCGGCCGTGTTGTTGTCCGGGTAAGTGATAAGGAAGTTGCATCTGGGGAAGCAGGTGTAGATATCTATAACCTTACTAAATACACCAGATCTAACCAAAATACCTGTATCAATCAAAAGCCGATTGTGAAACAAGGTGATAAGATTTCTCGCGGCGACGTCCTAGCTGACGGGCCTTCTGTTGATCTTGGGGAATTGGCGCTTGGGCAAAATATGCGTATCGCGTTTATGCCTTGGAATGGATATAACTTTGAAGATTCGATTTTAATCTCAGAGCGCGTCGTTAAAGAAGATCGGTTTACCACCATTCATATTCAAGAACTTACCTGCGTTGCTCGTGATACGAAATTAGGGTCTGAAGAAATAACGGCAGACATCCCAAATGTTGGTGAAGTCGCACTGGCAAGGCTCGATGAGTCCGGTATCGTGCACATTGGCGCCGAAGTGGCTGCTGGTGATATTTTAGTCGGCAAGGTGACGCCCAAAGGTGAAACCCAGCTAACGCCGGAAGAAAAACTTTTAAGAGCGATCTTTGGCGAGAAAGCATCCGACGTAAAGGACACCTCACTACGCGTGCCTAGTAGCATTAAAGGTACCGTTATTAATGTCCAGGTGTTTACTCGAGACGGTCTTGAAAAAGATCAGCGATCTCTCGACATTGAAAAGACGGAGCTTGATCAATTTAGGAAAGATCTTAACGACGAGTATCGTATCGTTGAAAATGCGACTTTGGGACGATTATTTACGTCTCTTATTGGCGAGAAAGTTGTTAAGGGTGAAGGGTTGAAAAAAGGCGCTGAACTAACTGCCGATGCCGTGGAAGAGTATTCTTCGGACGATTGGTTCGCCATTCGCATGAGTAAAGCTGAGCTAAATGATCAAATTGCTGCTGCTCAAACTCAGCTTAGCGAGAGACGAACTCAGCTTGATGATCGCTTTGAAGAGAAACGCGGAAAGCTGCAAAGTGGCGACGATTTGGCACCTGGCGTACTTAAAACAGTTAAAGTCTATCTTGCCGTTAAACGTCGTATTCAGCCTGGCGATAAGATGGCTGGCCGACACGGCAACAAGGGTGTTATTTCAGTGATTAAGCCGGTCGAAGATATGCCTTACGATGAAAATGGTGAGCCGGTCGATATTGTACTTAACCCTCTTGGTGTCCCATCACGAATGAACGTGGGTCAGGTTCTTGAAGTCCATATGGGTATGGCGGCTAAGGGCCTTGGCGTTAAGATTGATGCCATGATAAAGGCTCAAGCTAAGGCTGCTGAAGTACGTAAGTTCTTGCAGGAAATCTATAACGTTGGCGACACCGTTTATGGGACAGACCTAAAAGAGCTAAGTGATAAAGAAGTGCTGGAGTTAGCGGCAAACTTACGTACCGGAGTGCCTATAGCGACACCTGTGTTTGATGGTGCCCATGAGGTTGAACTCAAAAGCATGCTGGCATTAGCTGATTTGCCTGAGAGTGGACAAAGCACACTTTATGATGGCCGCACAGGCGATAAATTTGATCGTCCGGTAACAGTTGGCTACATGTATATGCTTAAGTTGAACCACTTGGTTGACGATAAGATGCATGCACGTTCAACGGGTTCCTATAGCTTGGTCACTCAGCAACCGTTGGGTGGTAAGGCTCAGTTTGGTGGTCAGCGCTTCGGTGAGATGGAGGTTTGGGCATTGGAGGCTTATGGTGCCGCCTATACCTTGCAAGAGATGCTTACTGTTAAGTCGGACGATGTTGCTGGTCGAACCAAAATGTATAAAAACATTGTAGATGGTGATCATCGAATGGAGCCTGGCATGCCAGAGTCATTTAACGTGTTGGTGAAAGAGGTTCGCTCTCTTGGAATCAATATGGAGTTAGAAAACGAATAAGCGATAGTTTGCTTACTGATGGTCGAGGTGATTAATCGCCTCGGCAAACCCGGTTACTGGAGGAAAAGCCTTGAAAGACTTAGTCAACCTACTCAAGCAGAAAGAAGAAAACATCGAATTTGATAATATTCGTATTAGTCTCGCTTCGCCAGAAATGATCCGATCGTGGTCATTCGGTGAAGTTAAAAAACCCGAGACTATTAACTATCGTACTTTCAAACCAGAGCGCGAAGGTCTGTTCTGTGCCAAGATTTTTGGTCCGGTTAAAGATTATGAGTGTCTATGTGGCAAGTACAAACGAATGAAGCATCGCGGCATCGTATGCGAAAAATGTGGTGTTGAAGTGACACTTACCAAGGTACGTCGTGAGCGTATGGGCCATATTGAATTGGCTTGTCCGGTTGCTCATATCTGGTTTTTGAAGTCACTTCCGTCGCGTATCGGTCTAATGTTGGATATGACGCTGCGTGAAATTGAGCGTGTACTTTATTTTGAATCCTATGTGGTTACTGACCCGGGCTTAACAACGCTTGAAAAAGGGCAGTTACTCACCGACGAAGAGTATTTCGAAGCGCTAGAAGAGTTTGGTGACGAATTTGTCGCTACCATGGGTGCTGAAGCCATTCAGGCTTTGCTCAAAGAAATTGTCATGGAAGAAGAGATTGCGGATATCCGTGAGGAAATTCCTAATACTAAGTCCGAGACGAAAATTAAGAAATTCTCTAAACGCTTGAAGCTACTTGAAGCGTTCCATGGCTCTGGTAACAAGCCTGAGTGGATGGTTCTGCAAGCATTACCTGTTCTTCCGCCGGATTTGCGTCCATTGGTGCCTCTTGATGGTGGTCGATTTGCGACGTCTGATCTAAACGACTTGTACCGTCGTGTGATCAACCGTAACAATAGGCTCAAGCGTCTTCTTGAGTTGAGCGCGCCAGATATTATTGTGCGTAATGAAAAGCGAATGCTACAAGAATCTGTAGATGCATTACTCGATAATGGCCGACGTGGCCGAGCTATCACCGGCTCTAATAAGCGCCCGTTGAAGTCGCTCGCTGACATGATTAAAGGTAAGCAGGGTCGCTTCCGTCAAAATCTACTGGGTAAGCGAGTAGATTACTCTGGACGTTCGGTTATTGTTTGTGGTCCTACGTTGCGCTTACATCAGTGTGGTCTGCCTAAGCGGATGGCGCTGGAGTTGTTCAAGCCCTTTATTTTCAGCAAGCTAGAGTTGCGCGGCCTAGCTACGACCATTAAAACAGCTAAGAAAATGGTTGAGCGTGAAGAGCCCGTTGTTTGGGATATTCTCGATGATGTGATTCGTGAGCACCCAGTGTTACTTAACAGAGCACCTACATTACACCGTCTTGGTATTCAGGCATTTGAGCCTGTGTTGATTGAAGGTAAGGCGATCCAGCTGCACCCGCTGGTTTGTGCCGCGTTCAATGCTGATTTCGATGGTGACCAGATGGCTGTGCACGTGCCACTGACCATTGAAGCCCAGATGGAATCGCGAGCCTTGATGATGTCGACGAACAACATTTTGTCACCTGCATCAGGTGAGCCAATTATTGTTCCTTCCCAAGACGTTGTACTTGGTCTTTATTACATGACTCGTCATAAGGTTAATGCATTAGGCGAAGGCATGATATTTGCCGACGGCAAGGAAGCCTCGCGCGCATATTACGCGGACAAAGTTGAACTTCAGGCGCGCGTAAAGGTGCGTATCCTCGAGGTGTTAGTTGACGAAGTAACAGGTGAGCGGACCGAAGAGCGGGAGATAGTTGAAACCACTGTAGGCCGTATCCTGCTTTGGGAGTCAGTACCTCAAGGCCTTCCATTTAGTTTGGTAAATAAGCCGATGGTAAAAAAGGCTATCTCGCTTATTCTGAATGAGTGTTATCGACGTGTTGGGTTGAAAGATACTGTTATTTTTGCTGACCAATTAATGTATACCGGATTTAAATTCTCGACTCGTTCGGGCGCATCTATCGGGGTTAATGATTTTGTTATCCCTGACGATAAAAGCACCATTATTACTGGTGCTGAAGATCAGGTACGTGAAATTGAAAGTCAGTTCGCATCAGGCTTGGTCACCCAAGGTGAAAAGTACAACAAAGTTATCGATATTTGGTCTCAAGCTAATGACAGGGTAGCCAAGTCGATGATGAAGGGCATTAGTACAGAACAGGTGAAGAATCGTGACGGTGATTTTGAGGAGCAAGATTCTTTCAATTCCGTATTCATCATGGCCGACTCTGGCGCTCGTGGTAGTCCAGCGCAGATTCGTCAGCTGGCGGGTATGCGTGGTTTGATGGCGCGACCTGATGGTTCGATTATTGAAACACCTATTACAGCTAATTTCCGTGAAGGTTTGACGGTGATGCAGTACTTCATCTCGACTCACGGTGCTCGTAAAGGACTAGCTGATACGGCACTGAAAACAGCTAACTCGGGTTATTTGACTCGACGTTTGGTTGATGTATCCCAAGATGTTGTGGTCACAGAAGTTGACTGCGGTACGACCGAAGGCTTGCTGATGACTCCGGTTATTGAGGGAGGCGATATCATCTCCTCACTTGGTGATCGAATTCTAGGTCGTGTTATAGCCAAAGATGTTAATAAACCTGGTAGCGATGAGATTGCTGTTCCAGCGGGGGCTATGATTGACGAGCAATGGGTGCTTCGTATTGAAGCGTTGAGTATCGATGAAGTAATGGTACGTTCGCCGATCACCTGTGAAGTTCGCCACGGCATTTGTTCTGCTTGTTACGGACGAGATTTAGCGCGCGGTCATCGTGTAAACCAAGGTGAAGCGGTTGGAGTCATTGCGGCTCAGTCAATTGGAGAGCCAGGCACTCAGCTAACGATGCGTACCTTCCACATCGGTGGTGCGGCGTCGCGAGCTTCTGCGGTGGATAGCGTTAAGGTCAAACAAGATGGCGTCGTGCGTCTTCTAAATCTCAAAACAGTTAAAAACAAAGATAAGCATTTAGTCGCAGTGTCGCGCTCTGGTGAGCTGGCTATTGCTGATGAGAATGGTCGTGAACGAGAGCGTTACAAGCTTCCTTATGGCGCTTTGATTAAGATCAAAGATGGCTCTAAAGTTGTTGCTGGAGATGTTATTGCTACTTGGGATCCTCACACTCATCCGATTGTTACTGAAGTAGCCGGTAAGGTTGCTTTCTCTGGTATGGAAGAGGGTTTGAGTGTAAGGCAGCAAACTGATGATATGACCGGTCTGACTAGTATTTCGATTATTGATCCAAACGATCGTAACGCTGCGGGTAAGGACCTTAAGCCAATGATCTCGTTGACGGACAAGAAAGGGAAAGAGCTTATTTTCCCAAATTCGACTGTGCCAGCGCACTACCCATTACCGGCTAACGCAAGTATTAACGTCGTAGACGGCGATACTATTGATATCGGGCAGATTATTGCCCGTATCCCTCAAGAAGCTAGTGGTACTAAGGATATTACGGGTGGTTTACCACGTGTTGCTGATCTCTTTGAAGCGCGCAAGCCGAAAGACCCAGCGATTCTTGCCGAGATTACCGGAACGGTAACTCTAGGTAAGGAAACCAAAGGTAAGCTGCGACTGGTGATTACACCTAATGACGGACAGCCACTTGCCAACGGTAAGTTACAATACGAAGAATTGATCCCCAAGTGGCGAACTCTTAGTGTGTTTGAGGGCGAGCATGTTGAAAAAGGTGAAGTGATTTCGGATGGCCCGCCAACACCTCATGATATCTTGCGATTAAAAGGTATTAGTGAGTTGGCTAAGTACATCGTCAATGAAATTCAAGATGTCTACCGTCTGCAGGGTGTAAAAATCAATGACAAGCATATTGAGGTTATTACTCGCCAGATGTTACGTAAGGCAGAGATAACTGATATGGGCGACTCTAAGCTGATTCGTGGTGAGCAGGTTGAATATCGACGTGTTCTTGAAGAGAATGAGCGACTGCGCCAAGAAGGCCTGCAACCAGCCAAGTTTGAAAGGCAGTTGCTGGGTATCACCAAGGCCTCATTGGCTACTGAAAGCTTTATCTCAGCGGCCTCTTTCCAAGAGACTACGCGCGTTCTGACTGAGGCTGCAGTGACAGGCAAATCAGATCCATTACGTGGACTCAAAGAAAACGTGGTGGTCGGGCGACTAATTCCTGCGGGAACTGGATTGTCATACCATGCTCAGCGGCAGAAGAATCGCGAAGCAGAAGTTGAATTGACTATGACTGCAGCAGATGTTGAAGCAGCATTGACTGAAGCTTTGAGCGCTGAGATGTCAGAAGAGTAAGATGTAGTTGGGCTGTTATTAAGGCAATGATAATGCCCTCTTGACTCGCGGCAGTACGGTCATTAAACTGCCGCTCCCTTTTGGGTTTAGTTGCTCTCATAGGACTGCACTCAAGGAACAACCGGTCTTTATTAAAAAGACTTTTTTTATAAATTGGAGAAAAATTGCATGGCAACGATCAACCAGTTGGTTCGTAAGCCGAGAAAGCGCAAAGTTAGTAAAAGTGACGTACCAGCATTGCAGGCCTGTCCTCAGCGCCGTGGTGTATGTACCCGCGTTTATACAACAACTCCGAAGAAGCCAAACTCTGCACTTCGTAAAGTGTGTCGTGTTCGCTTAACCAGTGGCTATGAAGTAACTTCATACATTGGTGGTGAAGGCCATAACTTGCAAGAGCACAGTGTTGTGTTAATTCGTGGTGGTCGTGTAAAGGATCTTCCAGGTGTTCGTTACCATACGGTACGCGGCACATTGGATACAGCGGGGGTGAACGGCCGTACTCAACGTCGTTCAAAGTATGGTACCAAGCGGCCTAAGGGCTAATTGCGTAGTAATCGGTTAACAATCGAGTAAGGCTAGGGCCACTCCCTAGAAAAACCTGAAGAGAAGGGCAAAACGATGCCAAGAAGAAGAGTAGCAGCAAAGCGGGAGATCTTACCAGATCCAAAATTTGGTAATATCACTCTCGCTAAATTCATGAACCATGTAATGGTTAGTGGAAAGAAGTCGGTCGCTGAGAGAATCGTCTACGGTGCGTTAGATATCGTAGAAGAGCGCTTAAAGAAAAGCCCAGTGGAAGTTTTTGAAGAAGCCTTAGATAACGTAGCTCCCCTTGTCGAGGTTAAATCTCGTCGTGTTGGTGGTGCCACCTATCAGGTACCAGTTGAAGTACGCCCATCGCGACGTAAGGCATTGGCAATGCGCTGGCTTGTGGATTACGCTCGTAGTCGTGGTGAAAAGTCTATGCCGCAGCGTCTAGCTGGCGAACTGATTGACGCAGTTCAAGGCAAGGGCGGCGCGGTTAAAAAGCGTGAAGACGTGCATCGCATGGCTGAAGCGAATAAGGCGTTTTCGCACTTCCGCTTCTAAACATCGCTGTAATAGAAGATGTTCTCAAAAAGGTGGCTATAATAGCCACCTTTTTGTGTTTTTAATTAGAGGAAAAATATTGTGGCACGCAAGACTCCCATTGGTCGCTATCGCAACATAGGCATTTGCGCTCACGTTGATGCAGGAAAGACCACTACGACTGAGCGAGTGTTATTTTATACTGGCCTGTCACACAAAATTGGTGAAGTTCATGATGGCGCTGCAACCATGGACTGGATGGAGCAAGAGCAAGAACGAGGGATCACCATTACGTCTGCTGCGACCACCTGCTTCTGGCGTGGCATGGATGCTCAGTTCGAAGATCATCGTATTAATATCATCGATACGCCAGGACACGTAGATTTCACTATTGAAGTAGAACGCTCATTGAGAGTGCTTGATGGCGCTGTGATTGTTCTTTGCGGGTCCTCCGGTGTTCAGCCTCAAACTGAAACTGTCTGGCGTCAGGCCAATAAGTACCAAGTACCTCGGATGGTCTTCGTGAATAAGATGGACCGCGCTGGCGCTGATTATCTAATGGTAGTTCGTCAGCTCAAAGAACGGCTAGGTGCCGACCCGATACCTTTGCAGTTAACCATCGGTGCGGAAGAAGAATTTAAAGGCGTAGTAGATCTGGTTAAATTAAAAGCTATTTTATGGAATGAATCAGACCAGGGCATGACCTTTAACTATGTTGATATCCCTGAAGATATGATCGAAGAATGCCAGCAGATGCATGAAAATCTTGCTGAAGCTGCAGCTGAGGCGACAGATGAGCTGATGGAAAAATATCTCGAGGGAGACACTTTGACTGAAGCAGAGATCAAGCAAGGCTTGAGAATACGAACCTTGGCTAATGAGATCGTCCCTGTACTGGGAGGTTCAGCGTTTAAAAATAAGGGTGTTCAGGCAATGCTCGATGCGGTTATTGAATACTTACCGTCACCTACAGAGGTCAAAGCAATAGAGGGAGAGTTAGATAATGGCGAGCGAGGTATGCGTGCAGCTGATGATAAAGCGCCCTTTGCTGCCTTGGCCTTTAAAATTGCCACGGATCCTTTTGTGGGAACGCTAACCTTTATGCGAGTTTATTCTGGCACTTTGGAAAGTGGTACTGCGGTCTTCAATTCCGTCAAAATGAAACGAGAGCGCGTTGGTCGAATGGTTCAAATGCATTCTAATAGTCGCGAAGAGATTAAAGAGGTATTGGCAGGGGATATCGCTGCGGCAATTGGACTTAAAGATACCTCGACAGGTGATACTCTTTGTGCTGAAAGTAACAAGATCATTCTTGAGAGAATGGAATTCCCGGAGCCTGTCATTTCCGTTGCTGTCGAGCCTAGAACTAAGGTAGACCAAGAAAAAATGGGAGTTGCACTGGGTAAGCTTGCTCAGGAGGACCCTTCGTTTAGAGTTAAAACTGACGAAGAGAGTGGCCAGACGATTATTTCAGGCATGGGCGAATTGCATTTGGATATTCTGGTCGAGCGTATGCGCCGAGAGTTCTCGGTTGACGCCAATATTGGTAAGCCTCAGGTTGCTTATCGGGAAACTATTCGTAATAGTTGTGAAATAGAAGGCAAGTTTGTTCGGCAATCTGGTGGGCGCGGTCAGTATGGCCATATTTGGGTAAAATTCGAGCCCGCAGAGGACTCTGGCGCTGAAGGTTTAGAGTTCGTTAATGAGATCGTTGGTGGTTCTGTCCCTCGTGAATATATTCCTGCCGTCGCTAAAGGTATTGAGGAGCAAATGCAAAATGGTATTTTAGCGGGTTACCCCTTACTTGGCGTCAAGGCCACTCTTTATGACGGCTCCTATCATGATGTAGACTCATCAGAAATGGCCTTTAAAATTGCAGGGTCTTTGGCAACCAAAAAGCTGACGGAGTTTGGTGGTGCGGTATTGCTTGAGCCAGCTATGAAAGTAGAGGTGGTCATGCCTGAAGAGAATATGGGTGATGTAGTGGGTGACTTAAATCGTCGGCGAGGGTTGATTTTAGGAATGGAGGATAATTCTGCGGGCAAGGTTATCAATGCTCAAGTGCCGCTTGGTGAAATGTTTGGTTATGCAACAGACTTGCGTTCAGCGACTCAGGGTCGTGCGACTTTCACGATGGAGTTTGACATGTATGCCGAAGCGCCGAAAAGTGTTACTGAGGCGGTAATGGCCAAGAACATGGTTTAATGGAAATCCGTTAGCTTGTCCTCTTTAGAGAACCGACTCAATTAAAGGCTTTTGTTAAAGAAAGCATGTAGAAGCAGCTAGAGCAAATTGAGCACTCCCACGTTGATTATTAATGCTGATGATGAAGGATACAGACAAACGCTCATATTAGCCCAAGACGGGGTTTTAGAGCTCCTAAAGCAATAGAATACTTAAGAGCATAAAAACCCCCGGAGACTTCCATCCTCGGGGGTTTTGTTTTTGCAGTGAAAAGAAGCAGGTTACTTCGATGCTCGGAGCTCCTTGGCTGCCGCTATAACGTCTGCAGCGATATTTTGCGGGCACGGCAGATAGTGGGCAAATTCCATCGAGAATTGGCCGCGGCCAGAGGTCATCGTGCGCAGGTGGCCAATATAGCCAAACATCTCCGACAGTGGCACGTCTGCTTTAATCCGCACGCCTGTCACACCAGGCTCTTGATCCTTGATCATGCCGCGGCGTCGGTTCAAGTCACCAATAACATCACCAACATGATCTTCAGGTGTATAAACATCTACCTTCATAATCGGCTCAATGATCTGTGGGCCTGCTTTCGGCATTGACTGGCGGAACGCGCCTTTAGCAGCAATTTCAAACGCAACCGCTGAGGAGTCAACGGCGTGGAAGCCACCATCGTAGAGCTCAATTTCAACATCGAGAACAGGATAGCCAGCCAATGGACCTTCAGCCATCATTCCCTTAAAGCCTTTCTCGATTGCTGGAAAGAATTCCTTAGGAACATTACCGCCAACAACCTTTGAACTGAATATAAAGCCCGTACCTGGTTCGCCGGGTTTAATGCGGTAATCGATCTTACCAAACTGACCAGAACCACCAGACTGCTTCTTGTGGGTGTAGCTATCTTCAAGGGCAGTAGTGATGGTTTCGCGGTAGGCAACCTGTGGTTGACCAACAATTAAATCTACGCCATAGGTACGGTTAAGAATATCTACCTTAATATCTAGGTGCAACTCGCCCATACCTTTAAGGATCGTTTCACCAGAATCTTCGTCAGTCTCAACGCGGAACGAAGGATCCTCAGCAATCATTTTACCAATAGCAATACCCATCTTCTCAGAACCGCCTTTATCCTTAGGCTTAACAGCGATAGAGATTACTGGCTCGGGGAATATCATAGGTTCTAATGTGACTGGATGCTTAGGATCACAAAGGGTATGACCCGTTTGAACATTCTTCATACCTACAATAGCAATAATATCGCCCGCTTGGGCTCGATCAATTTCGTTGCGGTCATCAGCATGCATTTCAACCATTCGGCCAATACGCTCGGTCTTGCCGGTGTATGAGTTAAGGATAGTCGTTCCTTTCTCTAATACGCCAGAGTAGATGCGCACAAAGGTAAGGGCGCCGAAGCGGTCATCCATAATCTTGAATGCTAGTGCCTTGAGACTTTCGCTTGTAGAAACAGTAGCAAATTCTCCGTTCTCGTCACCATTTTCGTCGGTTAGCGGCTGAGGCGTAACATCTGTTGGGCACGGCAGATAGTCAACAACAGCATCCAATACCATTTGGACGCCTTTATTCTTGAAAGCTGAACCACAGTAAGTAGGAAAGAAGTCTAAAGCGATAGTGCCTTTGCGGATACACCGTTTGACATCTTCAATAGAGGGCTCTTCACCTTCCATGTATGCCATCAACAAATCATCATCTTGCTCAAGCGCAGTTTCGATCATTTGCTCGCGATATTCTTCTACCTTGTCAGTCATATCCGTAGGTATCTCAACGACCTCATAATTCTCAGGTAGGCCGGAGTCATCCCAGACGTAGGCTTTCCGCTCTAGCAAGTCGACCAAACCAACAAAGTTTTCCTCAACTCCGATGGGCAGACACATAACCAAGGGGTTAGCGCCAAGAACTTTTCTGACCTGCTTAACAACTCGCAGGAAGTCAGCACCCATTCGGTCTAACTTATTAACAAAGATTACTCGTGCGACTTCGGATTCATTCGCGTAGCGCCAGTTAGTCTCGGACTGGGGTTCAACACCACCAGAACCGCAAAACACACCCACTCCACCATCAAGCACTTTAAGTGAACGGTAGACTTCTACTGTAAAGTCTACGTGCCCTGGTGTGTCGATGATGTTAAAGCGATGATCACGCCAGAAGCAGGTCGTGGCAGCTGATTGGATGGTAATTCCACGTTCTTGTTCTTGAGTCATAAAGTCTGTGGTGGCGTCGCCATCATGTACTTCACCGGTTTTGTGGATCTTTCCGGTTAGTTTTAAAATTCGTTCAGTTGTGGTGGTTTTACCCGCATCAACGTGGGCGAAAATTCCAATATTCCTGTAGTGAGATAAATCAGTCATGGTTTTACTCGATGTTTAAATTCTGGTTTTATAGGTATTAAAGCGCGCGCGAGTATACAGGATATCGACACCATTACAGAGGGAAATAATCATATATCACACATTTATGGTCATTTTTTACGTTTCGTGGTCCCTCAGTCCACTAAAAATGGTCTTGAGGTCACTGAAAAGCCCTAAATCGCAAAAAAAACCACTTTTGAAGCTAAAGAAAGTTGACTCTCAGAATCTGGTGTATAAGATGGCGGTCCTTGCGCAATGTAGCTGTGGATGTCATAGCCGTGTGCTAACGATTTTTTTGGATTAATGAGTAAAATGCCTGCTGGGGAGACACTGAGATGGCTAAAGAAAAATTTGAAAGAAACAAGCCGCACGTAAACGTCGGCACGATTGGTCACGTTGATCACGGTAAGACGACATTGACAGCGGCTATGACT
>JABILI010000033.1 GCA_018654575.1 Porticoccaceae bacterium | reverse complement strand
TGCAGCCCCGCCATGTTTAACGCGCCAGGCTATGGCAGCATCGTGTACGACGCCTACGCTGTGGGTGTTAGTGATAAGAACCGGGCCTTCTAGGGTGCCAGACTCTTCAATCCATGCGGTACCTGTCATCTCGCCATTGCCATTAAGAGAAAACACGCCAGCAAAAGAGGGGGTTTTAGTGCTGCTGGCACCTCGTGGGAGAATAGCTGTCACGCCCGTGCGTACAGCCTTGCCATCGGGCAGATCTTTGATGATTGTCTCAAATCCAACCGCCACACCCGACACATCAGTAATACTATTTAAAGGACCTGGCTGCCCCGCAAAAGGAACGCCAACATCGCGCGCACGAGGCTCCTGCGCACTCAAGCCCATGCTCACAAAAATAACGATGAGCCCTGTCAGTATTTTACTAGCCATGTCGCCTCCAATGATGACAATAACAATGGGGTTACTATAAGTCGTTACTGAACATTCCCAAAGAGAAAACACGTCCGGCCTCATAGTCCTCGAGCACCTTGACCACCATATCGCTGCGTGGAACGTTGCTAGGGTCTCTAATCTCGGCGGCAGACATCCACTGAGCACTGTCAATGTCTGGGTCAAGCTCTGCCGTAGCGTTAAAGGACACCGGCTCTGCAAGAAAGGTATGACGGTAGTAAGTAATGCCGGTGGTTGCTGACTTCGCATTTGAAAACCCTAAAAAGCCGGTGATCTTCACATTCCAGCAGGTCTCTTCTAGGGTCTCTCTAATAGCTGCAGCTATCACGTCTTCACCTGGCTCGACATGACCTGCAGGTTGGTTAATGACTTTGACGCCTTCTTGGGTTTCACGCACCATCAAAAACTTGTCATCTTTTACAACAACAGTAGCGACGGTGAGATGTATTTTATTTGGCACAAGTCATTCCTTTAAAGTGTTTACTGCTCAAGCGATCAAGGACCAACCGCATTAGTTTGACCTGGCTGCAGGTCGCCCAATGACCATTTACCAATAGCCACCCGCACCAAACGTAGGGTCGGCAAGTTTACAGCGGCGGTCATGCGCCGTACTTGGCGGTTTCGACCCTCATCAATCACAAGCTCAATCCAACTATCGGGGATACTTTTACGCACCCGAATCGGTGGAATACGTTCCCAAAGGTCTGGTTCTGACAGAATTTTACAAGATACAGCCTTGGCCATGCCATCCTTTAATTGCACACCGGCTATCAAGGCGTCACAGTCTTCTTGAGTGGCTATACCTTCCACTTGAGCCCAGTATGTTTTAGGTAATTTGTTTTTAGGATGACTTATTTTAGCCTGCAATTTACCGTCATCGGTTAGCAGCAATAGTCCCTCAGAGTCGAAATCTAGGCGGCCAGCGGGGTACACCTCTTTTACATCCACGTAATCAGCCAAGGTTTTTCGGCCGGCTTCATCCGTAAATTGGCAGAGCACCTGAAAGGGTTTGTTAAAAATGATCAATTTAGACAATATGGCCTCCGTAAATTGTCATTATAAATGAAACAGAGTTACAAAAAAGACCACATATCATGCTAAAATGGTTGTATTAGGTAAATTTTTTACAAAAAAATTGGTAGACAATAAAAGTATCGAACATCAATGGAGCTAAAAATGGGATACAAACATATTCAAGTGCCAGCATCTGGCGAAAAAATCACGGTCAACGCTGACTTTTCAATCAACGTTCCAAACAACCCTATTATCCCATTTATCGAAGGCGACGGTATCGGTATCGATATCACTCCAGTAATGGTTAAAGTGATTGATGCTGCAGTAGCGAAAGCTTATGACGGCGCAAAACAAATCTCTTGGATGGAAGTCTTTTGTGGTGAGAAAGCGGCTGATCTATATTCAGGTGACTGGTTCCCAGCTGAGACCCTTGAAGCGGTTAAAGAATATATCGTGTCTATTAAAGGCCCATTAACGACGCCCGTCGGTGGTGGCTTTCGTTCGTTGAACGTTGCGCTGCGTCAAGAGCTTGACCTTTTTGTCTGTCAGCGCCCAGTACGCTGGTTCGAGGGTGTACCTTCGCCAGTTAAAGCGCCTAATAAAGTTGACATGTGTATCTTCCGTGAGAACTCTGAAGACATCTATGCCGGTATCGAGTGGAAAGCAGGCAGCGACGAAGCAACTAAGGTTATCAAATTCTTGCAAGACGAAATGAAGGTTACCAAGATTCGTTTTGATACCAACTGTGGCATCGGTGTTAAGCCAGTTTCAGAAGAGGGCACCAAGCGCTTGGTCGCTAAAGCCATTCAATACGCCATTGACCAGAACAAGCCATCTGTAACGCTTGTGCATAAAGGTAACATCATGAAATTCACCGAAGGTGCATTCTGCGACTGGGGCTACGAAGTAGCACGTGAATCCTTCGGCGGCGAGCCTCTAGACGGCGGCCCTTGGCACACAGTTACGAACCCAAACACTGGCGAAGATATTGTTATCAAAGACGTTATCGCAGACGCCATGTTGCAGCAGATCATACTGCGTCCAGATGAGTACAGCGTGTTAGCCACGTTGAATCTAAACGGCGATTATATCTCAGACGCACTAGCAGCGCAGGTTGGCGGTATCGGTATTGCACCGGGCGCGAACTTGTCTGACGACATTGCTATCTTTGAAGCGACTCACGGCACAGCGCCTAAGTACGCTGGACAAGACAAAGTAAACCCAGGTTCATTGATCCTGTCTGCCGAGATGATGCTTCGTCATCTTGGCTGGGGAGAAGCGGCTGACTTGGTCATTAAAGGAATCGAAGGCGCCATTAGCGAGAAGAAGGTTACTTATGACTTCGAACGCTTAATGGACGACGCTATCTTAATGTCCTGTTCAGAGTTTGGTGACGTGATGATCGAAAACATGTAAATCACGCTTCATCTTAAAAAACCCGGCCACTGTGTCGGGTTTTTTGTGTTTGGGCTTTTCTTATATAATGGCCAATATCATGTATTCTCAATCGCCGACTCAGAGTAAAATTAAATCTATGGCAATGAATCTATTTAATACCAAAATCGGACTAGCCCTCGGAGGCGGTGCAGCCAAAGGCATTGCACACATTGGCGTGCTTAGCGCCCTAGAAGAGACTGAGGTTGATATCAGCTATATCTCTGGCACCAGTGTCGGCGCTATCGTTGCCGCGCTGTATGCCTTTAACGTTGACACAAAGACCATTGGCAGTTTAGCTCGACGGCTCACCATGTCTAAGGTCACCAGCTTTAAGCTTAATAAGACTGGCTTCTTCTCTACCAATTCATTGCGTGAGTTAATGCTGGAGTATCTCGGCGAAGTGAACATTGAAGACGCCAAAATACCTCTCGCCATCGTTGCGACCGACATTAACAGCGGTGAAGAAGTCATTTTTACTAGTGGTCCCGTAGCCGACGCCGTGTGTGCGTCAGCAGCTGTTCCGGGCATCTACATTCCTGTGGTCATCGACGGTAGAACCTTGGTCGATGGTGGCTTAGTACAAAACGTACCAGTGCGTCCGCTACGAACCATGGGGGCAGGGGTGACCATTGCCAGTAACCTTAGCGGCGTTCATCACTACTCAGAGCCTAGTCACGTTGTCGATGTTATGCGTAACGCCTTTGAAATTGCCGTTAGCCAGCACACCAAAGCCCAGCTTAAGGGTGTCGATTTGTTAATTTCAATGGACTTAAGCGATTTTAGCCTACGTGACAACACCGAACGATACGATGAGCTTTTTACCATTGGATACGACTCCACAGTCAATCAACTGACCAAACTATCTTGGTATCACAAAACTAATATCCTGCTGTACCTATGGCGTATTGTGCGTGACTTAGCGCCATTTAAAATACCTGCATTTGTTCGCCGTCTTGGACGAAAACATCTTATGTAAGTTTGGCTCTTGGCCATGATGCACTCTTATTCACTACACTGAGCGACACGTGGGTCGTTCGGATAAATCCAATCATCACTGATTACCTGTTGAACACGCAGGTCGTCGGGAATATTCTCAATTCCTATCATAAGGTCTGCCGCCTGATTCCAGTGGTAGATACGTGCCTCCTGATAGCTCAAAGGTACTCCCTCAAAGCCACGTGACTCCATCGACTTTTGAATTTTCTCACCAAACTGGGTGTCCTCAAGAAGAATCGCGCAGAGCTCCTTCCCGTCGTTGACGGTCCATAAATCTGGCTTCAAGCCCTCCTTCCATTGCGGCGCTATGGTCCAGGTTTCCATTCGGCACTTATTGATCCCGTTAGGCCAAAACATGATTGGAGCAACAGCAAGATGACTCATGGGACTCACCAAATTAGGAAAGATGCCATAAGATTGATGACAGGTACGGGCAATTTCTCCCGCAGTTTTTATCTCCGCTATATCGCTAGAAACTTTCAAGGCCTGTAAGCTCGATTTACCATTTGGCACAGGTGCGACCATGCGTCCATGGCCATTCGGGTAAAGAGTATTTACATTGCGGCGATCATCGAGAATCGGCGCCACCGTTTTGGCGTGGATACTGGGGACGTGATAAACCTCTGTGTTAGCCTCCATTGCGATTTTCCAATTACAATCAAGATCAAATATAGCGCGGGACGCCAAGCGGCAGCTGCCTAGCTGGAACTCTTCCCATTCTTGCGCTATGGGCCCAAGCCACTCTAGAAGAGTAGGGGCCTTAGAATCAAAGTTAACATATATTAAATTGCCAAGGCGCTCACAGCGCACCTTTTTGAGGCTACGGCAGGACATATCTAAGTCACGGAAATCCTCAGGGTCACGTATGCCTCGCAAGTCACCCTGATGGTCGTAACTCCAGCCATGATAGGGGCATGTTAAGCGAAGGGATTTCCCGCGTTGTTTGGTGACAACCGGCGCACCACGGTGGCTGCAGGTGTTGTAAAAAGCGTTCACATCCCCATTTTGCGCATGCACGATTACTAGTGGTTGCCCGGCATTTTCCCAAAGCATATAGGAACCTGACTCAGGTATCTCATCCATATGGCCCGCCATAAGCCAGGTCTTGCTCCACAAATGGTCCTGCTCCAATTTATGGAATCTTGGGTCTACATATCGCCCCGCCGGAATATCGGGCAGAGCGGGAAACCCCTTGGGAGGCTCAGTACGCGTAGCTTCAAACTCCATGAGTTTACGAAGGTTTTGGATATATTCGGGCGTCATCATTTTAAACTCTCCGGATTAGGCTGATTCTAGATCAAGCCACAAGTGATGAAAGCCGCGCAGCATTGTCGAATGAGTGCGCTCGTTCTTAGCACTTTGAGCATGGCTGATTGATTTATAGCGCTTTAATAGGCCCTCCATTGCATACCGAGCCTCTAAACGCCCGAGAGGCGCCCCGATACAGAAGTGAATGCCATGCCCAAAGCTATGGTGGTCACTGCGCCCCCTGTCTAAGCGAAACTCGTCTGCATGCTCATAATGCCGAGGGTCACGGTTAGCTGATCCCATAAAGACATAAACTGGTTCGCCTGCCTTAATGGTTTGACCATGAAACTCAACATCCCGGGTAGCTTTTCGATTAACCCACTGCACGGGCGCGTCATAACGCAAAATCTCCTCGATAGCAGCATCTATTTTGTCTGGGTTTTCTCTAAGTTCCTGCCAAGTTTCTGGATCATCTGCAAGATAATTTAATAAACTGGCTAGCACACTAGTAGTAGTCTCGTTCCCGGCAATAAGCATTAACATACAGAAACCTGCGATGTCCTGATCATTTAAACTTTCGCCATCAACCTCAGCGTTCACGACTTCACTGACCAAATCCTTACCAGGGTTTTCACGACGCTCCGGAATAAGGGATGTGAAATACCCAGCCATCTCCATAACAAGAGGCATACGTTCAGCCACATCTTGAGATTTAGTGGTTCCAGTAAGTGCATCAGACCAACGTCTAAAATCGTCCGCTCGTTCGGCGGGAATGCCCATCATATGTGCTATTACTGTTACCGGAAGTGGACCAGTAAATTCGGCCGAAATATCCACCACGCTCTTTCCGCTCATAGCATCCAAGAGTTCTTCAGCTAGATCCTTAACTCCTGATTCCATTACCTTAAGTGTTCGAGTAGTGAAAGCCGTGTTTACGATAGCTCTCAATTGTGTGTGCCTGGGTGGATCGTCAGTCAACAACGGCAGGGCGACTGTCTGACTCTCCATTTCTCCCATGGACTTGGATGAGAAAGTTTTAGCATCTTTCATCACGGTACGAACGTCATCATAGCGACTAAGTACCCATCCTTTAAGATCACCATCAGACCACCATATCGGATTTTCGTCTCGCCATTTTTGGTAGCTAGAGTAGGGGCTTGCTATTAGTGCCTTATCATTTCTATTCATAAAGTTAGCCCTTGTTTTTTTGCGATGTTGGTGATTAAAAATTAATGCTTGTGTAGCTAAACAGCATGCCTGTGAGCCGCTAATTAATTGGTTAGTCTTATAATCGCCATGCCATTTAGAAAATCTCTTCGTGTGATTTTTGAGGCCAAAAAAATCTCCCAATTTGCGAGCATGTCGTATGACATGTTACTTGTCAGCTTAAGACAACCCTCCGTCGATAGTCGATAGTCAGCCCCTAAGACCCAAGGGGCTTTTTGCTATGTAGCATTTAACGATCTAACGTCGAACGTAAGTAACGCCTTTATTCTGCAGAAAGGATAGGCCTGGTCGTCACGTATATAGACTTGATTTTGCCACCCTCTATGAGTACATCAAAGACATCCTGACTGTTTACCTGTTTGCCATCAATAACGTCTGAGACTTGCCATTCTGTCGTCACCCACTGCTGTAACTTGCCATCTTTGCCAGTAAAGTCGTTGGCGATGGAATACATGTGAGTCCATTTGGGGTCTGAATTAGCAAACCATTCGGTCAAAAAAGCCACGTGCGCATCTGGCCCATCAATCTTTTGTCCGTTTGGTGCCCATCCTTCAAAGTCATCTGCATTGGTGTTGCGTATGGTCTCAAGGTCACGATCATTGTGGGCTTGAACATAATCAACCCATATGTCAATCGTGGACAGGTCGCCAACATAGATAGGAATTTTAGTTCCCTCTGTTGTGTCATAACCGATGATGGTTTTACTGGGTTTTTCACCGACCTCATGATGTCCGGCAAATGAAAACTGGGCTAGTAGCAGTATGCTGATACTTAATAGTATTTTGTTCATAAAACTCTCCAGAATTAGATGTTTTTGTTTAGACCTACTAAAAGGGCTTGCCTGATCATAGCGAGTCTAGTCATTGATGTATAGATATGGAAGGGGTGCTTTTTGTGCCTATACGATCGGTCAAAAGCATCCTCTGGTGTTAGGTCTCATAAACGTCCTTGTTTATGAGGTTCTTTATCCGTAGATAAAGGTGGATTTCCTAGGAAGGGGTAACTCACTAAGGGTTCCATCTGTAAGACGACGCTCGTTGGCTCTTTAGATTAAAGTTATTCAATATTTCTGACTAACAGAACTACAGACCTATCTTTATAGCCTAGCGTTGAAGGGTGCTCGTTCTGTATACTTATGTCTATAAATTAGACAAGACATTCAGATTTAAAGGGTCTTCTACAAGGGTTCGTCAATGGACAAATTTCTTTTTGGTTTAACTGCGGTTTTTGCAAAAATACCCAATAGGGTACTGCGGTCTAAACGACTAGTCCTCATCGTATTGACGTTAGTGTCCATAGGCATGTTTTATGCCATGGCCACACGTACAGTATTTGATCTTTCGTCTGAGTCTTTTATGCAAGATGAGAGTCCAGCGCAGATCGCATTGGATGAATTTAGGCGCCAGTTTGGTAGCGATCGGTCAGTTTTTATCATTTACAAACCAACCGACGGCGATGTTTTCTCAACCCAGTCTCTCACTGCTATGCAACAGCTCACCTTGGATTTAGAGAACTGGCAAAGCCTTGATCGCGCGAAATTTCCGGGTGTAGATTTAGATCAACTGATTCACATTCGTCGTGTTAAGTCACTGGCCAATATTCGCCTGCAAGAGAGCGTGGGCGATGCACTTCTGTCGGGCAGGTTACTGCCAAAGGCGCTACCAGAAACTGCCGAAGACCTTAATAGTTTTAAAGCACGAGCTATGGCACAACCCGATTACGTGTCGTCTTTTTATTCCAAAGACGGCGGCTATGGCGGCATCTTAGTGCAAACCGACTTTGGTACCGTACCGATCGAGGGTTACGAGTCAGCGGTTGACATTGCAGGTGTAGAGTTAGACGACAGCTTTAGTGACTTTGATGTGTCTTTTGATGAGGAGGCCGTCATTCAAGAGGTTGAGTACAGAGACGTCGACCCACGGGACTATCTAGACTTTAGTGACGCTCTGGGAGCGGTCTATGGTCAGTACGATGAGCAATTGATGTATTACCCCGTGGGTGAACCGACCATTATGAGCCAAATGCAAGATGTGCTTGAGCAACTGCGAATTTTGGGCTTTCTCATGGTTGTTATCTTTGCGGTGTTACTGTGGGTACTGTTTCGCTCAGCCAGCGCGCTGGTTTGGTCTATGGTTACAATCACTCTAAGCGTGGCCTGGTGCTGGGGCGTCACGGTACTGCTAGGCGTAACACTGTCTAGTATGATTGCGCTAACTATATTACTTATATTTTCAGTCGGTATTGCAGACTGCGTCCATGTCATGAGTGCCTATTTCAGTTTTAGGCGAGAGGGCATAGAGCACTATGCTGCGCTTACTAAGTCATACGAAAAAGTAGGCCTGGCTATTTTACTCACCACGGTCACCACCGCTTCAGGTATTTTGGTTCTGGCTACCTCTAACCTTGAGCCGATTAGAATCTTTGCCTTGATGTGCGCTTTTGGGGTTGTGCTAGCGTTTTTCTTCACTATCGTGTTGTTGCCCATACTGTTAGATCTCTGGCATCCCACGGCTGTTACTGAAAAGGGCAGCGTAGCGGATCGTCTGGGTGATCGATGGCACGCTTTAGGCAACGGGCCTAAGCTCGTCATTGCACTGGCGACGGCAACCGCCATTTTTGTCGTCCTTGGTGGCATGCTTGGCCTGTTTATTAATACCGTTATCGCGCTGACCTATTGGATTATTAATGCCCACCAACAAATACTGGCGCGCGTGCCCACCATCGTTGAGGGCGCGCCACGCCTCATTCTGGCTTTCTTCGCTGTCATTTTGGCGCTCTGCATCTATGGCTCGACCAAAATTGTCATCGACACCAACATTAGCGGGTTATTTAAAGATGATCATCCCTTAGCTGTAGCCGTCAATGTTGTTGACAACAATATGGCTGGGTCACAGGACATGGAAGTTATGATCGACACTAAGATGGTTGATGGCATGCTTGATGTAGAGCTTTTGGCTGCAGTTGATGAGTTGCAGACCAGCCTTGAGGAGCGCTACCCAAACACCATCGGTCGTACCTATTCTCTGGCGAATATCGTCAAAGACACCAATCAAGTCATGAACGACGACAATCCTGAGTTTTATCGTATTCCCAAGAGCAATCAGACCGTGTCACAGTTGCTATATTTGTTTAATAGCGCTAACCCAGAGGACCGACGCAATCTGGTGTCAGATGACTATAGCCGCTCTCACATTTCGGTTACCTCCCGCAGTATGGGCTCCTTTGGCTATCAGCAGATGTTTTCTGAGGTCGATCTGGATGTTGAAGCAAGGTTCGCTCATCTTAAAACCGCCTATCCGGACCTAGAGATCGTCCTCACTGGCACCATGGCAACGTTTATGGTGGTGTCAGACGAGATCGCACACTCTCAATTTAACGGATTTGCACTGGCATTGGTGCTGATCAGCTTGATCATGATTATCACCCTAGGGTCGCTTAGGGGTGGGGTAATGGGCATGATACCCAACGCAATACCCGCGTTTTTAGCGTTTGGCTTAATGGGGCTGCTAGGTATACCGCTAGATACAGACACCTTGCTTATTGCGCCGGTTATATTAGGGATTGCAGTTGATGACACCATCCATTTTATGACCCATTACAGGGTTGAGCTCACCAAATCCAAAAGCATTAGCATCGCGCTTGAGAGTGCCATACGTGAGGTTGGCCAGGCAGTCATGTTCACCACTATGGTTATAGGGTTAGGCTTTGCCGTGCTTAGCTTCTCAGATTATCTGGGCATGGCAAAAGTCGGCTTCTTTGGATCACTGTCTATTTTCTTTGCACTGTTTTGTGACCTTTTCTTAATTCCGGCCATGATCATTGTATTTAAGCCATCCTTCGGCGTAGAGAACGTCGACACCCGTATTGATTTCAAAGGAGTGACCGCGTGACACTGTTTAAGGTCCTAAGATTTGTTTGCATCACAGCACTTGCCGTTAACCTGGCCGCTGAAGAGCTCACCGGTGAGGCTATTATGCAGACGATGGACGATACTCGACGATCGACCAACGACTCGTCGTTTACTCGACTTAAACTCTCAAGCTGCACGTTTGGCGTTAATAAAGGCCGCATCGCTTGCGCAGAGCGACCCAGAGTCAAAGTGCTTGAGTCTGTGTCAATTAATCACGGTAAAGACAATAAAGACACCAAGAGCCTCAGCATTACCTTAGAACCCCCAGCAGAAAGGGGCATAGGCATGCTTACCTATGGTTATGACGAAGCTGGGCGTAACAATCAGACTTGGCTTTACCTTTCGGCGCTTGGCCGAGTAAAACGCATTGCCGGCGGCGATTCAGACGAAGAGACCGAACCGGCCTCGATCTTTGGCTCAGAATTTACCACTGAAGACACCGACACCGGTAAGCTTGCCGAATACAGCTTTAAACGGCTCGAGGACACCACTCAGAGCGGTCGCAAGGTGTGGAAGGTTGAGTCTCTTCCTAACGTCGAGAGAGCCAAGAAAAGCCGTTATTCGCGCACTGTGCATTACATAGACCAGGAACGCTACGTTGTCCTGCGCTCAGAGATGTATGACAAGTACGGTAAAGAGATCAAGCGCGTCATGGCCTCGCGGGTTGAGTTAGTCAACGACAACTGGCTAGCCCGGTCTGTCACCATGATGAATCTGGTGAGTAACCGCTTGTCCAATATGGCCTTTGTTGAAATCTACACAGACCTGGACATTAATGACGCCTTTCTTACCCAGCGCACGCTAACCGACAACGCCTACCGCGAAACGGGGCTTGAAGCGCTTAGAGCTCAAACCCAATAGGTTAATGACCCAATGCTAAAGCGTTTATTTCTCTACCCATTTGCCATGCTGCTGCTGTTACTAGCAACAATGGTTGCTGGGCAGGGCACTAAGCCTGAAGATCCTGCAGGCGACCCCTTTGGAGACGAGCTAAATTTCGACGATGACCTGTTCGGCGATGCCTTTGACAGTCCTGAGACTACTAAAGAGCCCTCTTGGCTAGACGGCTTTACCGTTCGATTAAGCCAGCAACTCTTTTGGCAGGTTAACAATCACAGCGTAGAGCCAATACCAGGGCTACGCATACCCAAACAAGCAGACCTTGAAAACAATCGGCTGGGGCTCAATTTTCGTTATCAGAACGCCTTCGCACCAGGCTGGCTGTTGCAATCCACTGGCCAGGCCCGTTGGTACTGGAAAGATGACTACGAATACGCAGATAACAACGACAATATCGATACCGAATATCGTATCAACGAACTTTATCTGCAGCGCAGTTTTGGCCAGCAAAGTCTTAAATTTGGTCGCCAAACCGTAGTCTGGGGTGAAACCGTGGGTAACTCAGTCCTAGATGTCATTAACCACACTGAATTTCGTGACTTTACTATCATCGACATAGAAGATGCACGGCTTAATCAGTGGATGCTGGTATGGGATGTCTTTAGCACCGACAGTCAATGGTCTAGCTTTATTAATCTTTATCCCGAGTTTAACCCTGTTGCATTATCTGGCAGCCCCTTTTATGCCAACACAGGCTATAACATCGGTGATTATAAGCGCGGGAGCGAAAGCCTGTTTGAAGTCGGTACGCAATGGCGTAAATCCTTTGAAAGTAGTGATATTTCCTTTATGGCCGCATACCTTTACGAAAACCAGCTGAGTTATGATTATCCGTCAGAGGGCTATGGTGATGCGCTAGCCAAGAATAATGACTTTGCCTTGCTGGGATTTAGTGCTAACCGCGCTATTGGTAAGTTACTGCTTAATCTAGATCTAGCAATTAGTCTCGGCGTCTTACCTAATCAATCATCCTTTCCAGGCATGACTGCGCAGGGATCGAGCTTAGAGATAAAAAAAGATCAAATTGGCGCTTCTTTAGGATTTGAATACGCGATCTCAAGTGATCAGTCGATTAGCCTCGGGATTCAAGCTAATAAGCTAATAGATGAACGTGAGGGGCTCGTCTCAGGGCAAGTTCCCGTCAATGAAGGTGTGTTTGGCTCATGGCTAGTGCGATACCGCAATGCGCTATCTAACGGCAACCTTGTCGTCTCCTCAACTCTTCAGGGTGACTTAGAAGCAGATTCCCTATTTGTCGCGCTCGGAGTTGACTACAGTGTCAATGATCACTGGGCGGTCGCGGGGCAGATCATCAGCACCACAGCCAACCAACAAACGCCCATGGTGTTATTTGATGCAGATGTGAGAGTAGGAGTAACGGTTACTTATTCATTTTAGATGCCCGGATGCCTAGAGGGCATAATTAAGCTCACATCAATAGGCATAATGATTTACTTCAGTCAGACTAAACTCTTATCTTAATTGCCCCTGCGCCCCAGAGTATTGAGGTTAGCTTTGTGTTTATCTCGATTAACCTCGTAATAAGAAATGCAAAAGATCATAAGCATCCACACGGTGACAACCGTGGGCACATAAAGCGCGCCTAAGCGGAATAGGGCATCTGCGGGTACGTTGTCTGGGGTGACCGCGACTGGGAAGCTAGCAATGGTCAATATAGTGGTTGCCATGACCACGCCAAAGCCTTGAACAAACTTTTTAACAAAGGTCATTGAGGCAAAGAACACGCCTTCAGAGCGCCGCCCTGTTTTTACCTCGCTGAGCTCGACCAAGTCGGCAATCATCGAGGTTGCAAGCGTTTGATAGGAAATAATTAAGCTCACATCGATAATGGTAATGATTAACATCAGCGGAAACAGACGTGGGTCACCGTTGTCTGGCATTAAGCCAAACAGCCGCAGTGTAATAGTTGCAGGCAAGATGGTAAAGGCAAAAAGACCAACAGTAATGGCCGCGCGTTTTTTGCCGAATTTTTTAGAAATGACCGGCGTGACGATTAACGCGATAACAGCAGAGAGCGCAACCGACAGAGAGATTTGTCCTAATTGAACGGTGGAGAACCCCCAAAAAAATGAGTTAATGTAGTGTGACAGCCCGGTAGCAACACCGGTGCCAATGGCGCCGAATAAGGCTGCGGCGAAAAGCGCTACAAATGACCGGTTCCAAAGGGTTTCGAAAATATCTTTGTAGATGCGCGTGATGGATATTTTGGTTTGGGGGGGTGGCAGTTTTAGACTAGGGATAAAATTGTGGGTACCTATTGATGACACCATCATGGCGACGAAAATCACAACTGATGAAATCAGTCCCATCTGCGCAAAGCCGTCTAGATTAAACAATCCATTACTAATTGTCGCGGTGGGGACGAGCAAATAGGTGAGCGCATAAAAACCCATAAGCGTGCCACCCGCCCAGCCAAAGAAGAACCGATAACTGAGAATGCTGGTGCGCTCATCGTAGTCATCAGTGATTTCAGCCACTAGGGCAGAGTGGGGTATTTCATACACAGTAATCATGGTGCGGACAACAATAGCCAGCACTAAAATATACGGGAATAGATCATTACCGCTCAAGCTCGCCGGAGGGTTCCACACAAAGAAGTACGACAGGGCTACCGGGATTGCGGCGGCATACATAAAGGGGTGTCGGCGGCCCCATCGATGATGAGTATTGTCAGAAAAATAGCCAATTAACGGATCACTGAAGGCGTCAATCACTAGTGCAATTAACAGCGCTAGACCAACAAGGTAAGCATCAACGCCCATGACCTGGCTATAAAACAGCAGGAAAAAGTAATCAAAACCAGC
>JABILI010000050.1 GCA_018654575.1 Porticoccaceae bacterium | reverse complement strand
CTGCTCACCGCAAAAGACATTTTTAAATGCGACTTCTGCCAGGTCTATGGCCTCACCGAAACTTGCGGTGCAGGCACTATCTTGACCCCTGAAGATCATGATCCAGCCCTTGGAAAACTCCGCTCGTGCGGTAAGCCTGCCCCAACCGCAGAGGTGCGTATTTATAGCGAAGATGGACAAACAGTGCCACCCAATCAAGTCGGTGAAATAGCCTATCGCTCTAAAAGTTTAATGAAAGGCTACTGGAAGAATGACGAGGCCACGGCTAAATCAATACAAAACGGATGGTTTTACACTGGTGATGCGGGTTACTTAGATGATGATGGTTATCTTTATATTCATGACAGAATCAAAGATATGATTGTCTCAGGTGGTGAGAACATCTATCCCGCCGAGGTAGAGAATGCGCTGTTTGATCATGAGGCTGTGGGTGATGTAGCGGTCATTGGTGTACCCGATGAAAAGTGGGGTGAAGCGGTAAAAGCTATCATTGTGCTCAAGCCAGGCACCACGGCTACTGAGGAAGATATTATCGCCCATTCAAGGACCAAGATTGCCGGCTATAAGGTACCTAAAAGTATCGACTTTACCGATGTCCTACCACGTAATCCGTCGGGTAAACTGCTCAAACGAGAACTACGAAAGCCTTATTGGGAGGGCAAGGAAAGGCAGATTAATTAGCGGGCCATTTTGAAGGTAAATCTATACAAGACTCCGGGCACTTCAACCGCTTCACCATCAACAAACCGCGGGACATATCTCAACTTTCCTGCAGCCTTTAGTGCATATACCTATTCCGAGCTATTTAATAAAAGGCGCCACTATAGTAAATAGTGTCTATGTAAAAGCAATAACATGGCCACCAGTTCCACTATTTATTTTGAGGATGTTGTACTGCCAAAGTCCTTGGCATCGTGGCGTTCTACCAGTTGTTTTTCTTCTGCTCCCCAGACTCGGTTAACGCGCTGACCACGTTTAACTGCAGGACGTTGTTGGATTTCTTTGGCCCAACGAATGACGTTGGTGTAGGTAGTAACATCAAGAAACTCACCAGCTTCATAGAGCACTCCTGATACCAATGCACCGTACCAGGCAACGTTAGCCATATCGGCGATGGTATATTCGTCACCACAGAGATATTGATTGTTGGCCAATTGTTGATCTAGAACGTCGAGCTGCCGTTTGACTTCCATAGTGTATCGATTGATCGGATATTCCAGCTTGTCCGGTGCGTAAGCATAAAAGTGGCCAAAGCCACCACCCAAAAAGGGTACGCTGCCGATATTCCAAAATAGCCAGGACAGGCATTCAGCGCGAAGGGATGATCCCACTTCGGGTACAAAGCGGTTAAATTTTTCAGCTAAGTAGAGCATGATGGCGCCAGATTCAAAAACACGCACTAGCTTTTCGCCACTGCGATCTGCCAACGCTGGAATCTTAGAATTAGGATTAATACCGACAAATCCACTACCAAACTGTTCGCCATCTGAAATATTGATCAGCCAGGCATCATATTCTGCCTCGCTGATACCGAATTCTAGTAGTTCCTCAAGAAGAACCGTCACCTTTACGCCATTGGGGGTACCTAAAGAATAAAGCTGCAGCGGATGCTTACCAACAGGTAGCTTTTTTTTATGAGTAGCACCTGCGACTGGACGGTTTATCTTTGCAAAGCGACCACCGCTTTCGCTGTCCCATTCCCAGACTTTGGGTGGAGTGTAGGATTTGCTCATGGCTGGCATCTTCCGTGGTTGTTAGATGTATTCGATTGAACGTTTGTGTTACTCAGTACGATTATATAACGATTACGTTGGTGTTTGTATTTTTTCAGTTTGAAGCCCGATAAATTCGGCCCGGCTGCGTACTATGTCACTGGCAATAATTACATGCTCGTTGAGATTAAAACATCAACCGGCTGGCAGACAATTGCTACAGACAGCGACCGAGCTACAACCGTTAGATGGCGTAAAGAAGGAAAGTCTTTTATTGTCGAACTAAGCTGGCAAACAACCGTGAATCTTAAGGCTGGCGAATACCGGCGGTCATGACCAACAGGGTGCTGTCTTTAGCAGCGTTTCAGGTGAGATTCAAATCAATTAAAAACCATTGAAGAGAAATGCGAAAAGGACCATCGTGCTGAACCTTGATAAGGTACCCTGGTAGTATCAACGAACTCCAGTTGGTTCTAGACCATAGGGCTAAGTTTTACTATGCTACAAAATTGCAAAGTAATGAACCGCCGGAGTAGGCATGAGACAGATTGATGCTTCAGAAGAATCGACCGATATTATCGGCACAGATAGAGCCAGCGTATGGCACCACATGACGCCCCACAGCAACCTAAAAACAACTGATCCACTTATTATAAAAAGTGGACTAGGTATGCGTGTGACCGATATTAAGGGTAAAGAATATCTTGATGCTACCTCTGGCGGCGTATGGTCCGTAAACGTTGGCTACGGTCGCGAAAAAATTGCCAATGCCGTGCGCGACCAACTGATGGAAATGTGCTATTTCGCCAACAGTGCGGGCAGCGTCCCGGGGGCCCTATTTGCCGAAAAATTGTTAACTAAAATACCTGAAATAAGCAATGGAAAAGGTAAGGTTTATTATTCCAACTCAGGTTCAGAGGCCAACGAAAAGGCCTATAAAATGGTCCGCCAACTGGCTCATATCAATGGCGATGGGCGTAAACATAAAATCATTTTCCGTGATCGTGACTACCACGGAACCACGATCACTGCGCTAAGTTCCTCAGGACAATCACAACGAAAAGATCAATATGGCCCGTTTACCCCCGGTTTCTCTGAGTTTAGCCACTGTTGCTGCTATCGCTGCCCATTTGGCAAAGTCTATGGCAGTTGCGATATTGAGTGCGCCAAAGACCTAGAAACTGCCATTTTACGCGAGGGTGCAGATACAGTCGGCTCTGTTGTCTTAGAGCCCATTACTGCGGGTGGAGGCGTTATTCCTCCAGTCCCTGAATACTTTCCTATTATTCAAGAAATTTGCAGAAAATACGGTGTGCTACTGCATATTGATGACGTTGTTTGCGGCTTAGGCCGCACAGGCAAGTGGTTTGGCTTTCAGCATTATGGGATTAACCCCGACATGGTAACCATGGCTAAGGGTCTCGCTAGCGGGTATGCCGCTATATCTTGCACCATCACAACAGACACTATTTTTGACCAGTTTGCTTTGGAGACCACAGGGTCTTTGGGCTACTTTAGAGATATCAGTACCTTCGGAGGCTGCACTGCAGGGCCTGCGGCTGGACTTGCTAACGTAGAGATTATTGAACAAGAGAATCTATTGGATAACGTCGTCCGAATGGGCAATCACCTAGATGGACGCCTTTTAGAATTGAAAGACAAATATACTGTGATCGGAGACGTGCGAGGCAAAGGTCTTTTTGCCGGAATAGAACTCGTCCAAGACCAGCAGTCTAAACAGCCTATGCATGAAAGTTACGCAATGAAACTAGCTGCCCACTGCATGCAACAAGGTGTCCTAATCGGTCGCACCAATCGCAGTTTCCAAGAGTTTAATAACACTCTCTGCCTGAGCCCGGCGCTCATTGCCACTCGAAGAGATATTGATGATATAGTCGATGCAATCGACAATGCGTTAGCGGCAAACTCACTATAACTGCCTGCCTAAGGATAAAACCATGGATAGTGCTTTATCCCGCCACAAAAATAAATTTCGGGGGATAATTGCCTGTATTTTAGTTGCTCTGGCCTCCAAGTTTCTGGCCCTGAACTATGGGGCACCTGCCATGTTGTTTGCTCTCATATTGGGGATGTCAGTTAATTTCCTTAGTGAATCTGAATATTCCATTCCAGGAATAGACTTTTGCTCAAGTACAGTATTGCGTTTTGGCGTTATTTTACTCGGCTCAAAAATTCTGTTTGGTGATGTCCTCGCCCTGGGCTGGGTAACCGCACTAGTTGTGGTTGGCTGCATGTTTGCAACCATTCTGTTTGGCGCACTCATCGCTAAAGCTCTAAAACTCGACTATCGATTTGGAATGCTATCTGGCGGTGCTGTCGGGATATGCGGCATATCTGCAGCGATGACACTGTCCTCAGTAATGCCCAAAAGCAAAGAAATAGAGCACTACACCCTTTTAACCGTTGTCATGGTGGCAACTTTTGGTGCAATTGCCATGGTCGTCTACCCCGTTCTGGCCAGCTTTCTAGGCTTAAGCAGTCAACAAATGGGGATTTTTATTGGTGGATCCATACATGACGTGTCTCATGTTATTGGCGCTGGATACTCCATTTCTGAAGACGTCGGTTATGTCGCTATGATTGTTAAAATGCTCCGAGTCGCCCTACTAATACCGATGGCTTGGATATTCCTGCTGATCTTTACAAAACAGCGCGCTGCATCTGAAGGTCGCACAAAGCTATCACCGCCCTACTTTCTATTAGGCTTTGTATTACTCGCCATTATTAACAATATTGGCTGGATACCCCAAGCCGCCGCCGAGGTTATGAATACCACATCTCAAGATTGCTTCGTGGTCGCTATCGCGGCTTTAGGTATGAAAACCTCGTTTAAGGGATTGCTCAATATCGGCTGGCGTCCGGTGGCTATGGTTTTGTCTGAAAGCCTATTCCTTGGCGGCCTGGTTTTGGCTTGGGTTATGCTATAGAGCAAATGGCTACATTAACCAAAATATCGTTAATCACCGCAAGGTAAGATCATGAGCAAAGGAGACGTAACCACCGCGACTAAGACTAAAAACAAGGTGCTGAGACATAAATTCCCCCTATCTTCTTATTTAAGTCTTCTTGTTGTTTCGTTTTTTTCACCCATGGCATTTGCACAACAAGGCATTGACGAATTCATTAACAATTCAGTGCAACCAATCACAAGCTTTATCTCGGCTATCGTCTTTCACAGTGTGTCCGCCTTTGGCACCGACATTCCCCTCGTTGTCGCCTGGCTCATATTTGCTGCAGTGTATTTTACCCTGTACTTTAAATTTATTAATTTGCGTGGTTTTAGCCATGCCCTTAAATTAGTACGTGGAAGCGATTCGAAATCTAAAGACCCTGGCGAAGTATCTCACTTTCAGGCATTAACCACCGCCGTCTCAGGAACTGTCGGTATTGGTAATATTAGTGGCGTGGCCGTTGCAATATCCATAGGTGGTCCAGGCGCAACGTTTTGGATCATTATTGCTGGCCTACTGGGCATGTCGACTAAGTTTATCGAGTGCACCTTAGGTGTTTTACTGCGTCGTGAAAATCCAGATGGTTCGGTCTCTGGCGGGCCTATGTATTATTTGGAATATGCCTTTGCCGAAAAAAATTGGAGCAAAGCCGGCGCATTCATTGGCCGCTTTTATGCTCTAGGTATAGTGTTTGGCTGTTTAGGCATTGGCAATATGTTCCAATCCAACCAAGCCTACATGCAATTTGTTAATGTCACGGGTGGTGCAGAAGGCAGTTGGTTTGCAGACAAGGCATGGCTGTTTGGGCTTTTGCTTGGAGCTGTGGTGGGTCTAGTGATACTGGGAGGTATTCAAAGCATTGCCAGAGTAACTAGTAAGATCGTTCCTTTTATGGCAATACTTTACTGTGTCAGCGCCATCACTATTATTGGGATGAACTATGAAGCTATTCCTTATGCAATCAACGCCATTATTAGTGGCGCGTTTAGTCCTGAAGGTATGAGTGGTGGAGCCATTGGTGTAATGATTGTCGGCTTTCAACGAGCAGTATTTTCAAACGAGGCGGGTATCGGGTCGGCATCTATCGCCCACTCTGCTGTACGCACAAAAGAACCCATTACTGAAGGTTATGTGTCCTTACTCGAGCCCTTTATCGACACCGTTGTTATTTGCACCCTAACGGCGTTAGTCATCGTGACTACTTTCTACTATGAGCCCTCCTTTGCCCAAGGTCTTGGGGGTATTGAAATGACCTCTGCCGCCTTCGCCAGGAACATATCTTGGTCTCCTTATTTAATCGCCATTGCCGGAATGCTCTTCGCATTTTCCACGATGATCGCTTGGGCGTACTACGGATTAAAGGGTTGGACCTATCTAGTGGGTGAAAAGGTCTGGGCGAGCAATCTGTTTAAGTTCGTTTTTTGTTTGTTTGTCGCCCTGGGTTGCAGTATTCAGCTAGATGCGGTTTTAGACTTTTCAGACGCCTTAGTATTCCTAATCTGTGTGCCTAATATTATTGGTTTGTATATGCTAGCTCCCTTAGTTAAAAGAGAGCTAAACAAGTACAACAGCAAATACATCCCAGAGAAATGACAGCTAAGGTGTGACAATCGGATAAAAGCGGTTATATTATCGTATTAACCGCTTTTATTTGAGCTATTAACCATGTCTCTAGACGCGCTATTCCACCTCGACGCAAATAGCGAGCACAGCCTGCAAAAACAGATTATTGAGCAAATTACCCGCGCTATTGTTAACGGTAATCTGCCGGCCGATCTACCCTTACCTTCTAGCCGCAATTTATCAAGTCAACTTAACGTCGGTCGCAATACCGTTATTTTGGCCTACGAGCGATTAGTTAGCGATGGTTACTTAATCTCCAAGGAACGTAGCGGCTATTTTGTTAATCCCGACATTTTACAAGGCTATGCCCAAGCGCCGGCCCGCGCTGAATTAGGAAAGGGCCTATATCAACCCAACTGGGCCGAACGGATCAAATTAGAACCCTCTAGATTTGGCAATATAGAAAAACCCAGAGACTGGCAACGATACCCCTACCCCTTTATCTATGGACAAATAGGCAGTGATCTATTCCCTCTGAATAACTGGCGCGAATGTTGTCGCGATGCAGTCACCGTACAAGCCATTCAAAGTTGGTCTGTGGATAAGTCTGATGCTGATGACCCCCTCTTGATTGAACAGATACAGAAACGACTGCTACCTAGACGAGGGGTATGGGCCAATCCAGACGAAATTTTAATCACAGTGGGCGCTCAGCATTCACTCTACTTACTCGCCGAAATGCTGTTTGATAAAAGCAGCACCATTGGTTTAGAAGACCCCGGTTACGTTGATGTGCGTAACATAGTCGCCCTAGGTAACAGCACTATTAAACCGCTACCTGTAGACAACGAAGGTCTAATCGTTAACAGTCATATAAACGACTGCGATTACATATACGTCACCCCTAGTCATCAGTCGCCAACCACTGTCACCATGCCGCTGGGAAATCGACGGGCTTTGCTCGATCAGGCTGCAAAAAACGACATCATACTGTTAGAAGACGACTACGAAAGCGAATCTAACTACCAATCTAATCCTCTGCCGGCATTGAAAAGTTTAGATGTTAATAACCGTGTGCTTTACATAGGTAGTCTATCTAAAACCATATCAGCCGGCCTGAGAATGGGTTATGTGGTTGGACCAGCCAAACTCATTTCAGAGCTTCGAGCTCTGCGGCGCCTAATGCTGCGCCACCCTGCTGCAAACAACCAACATTCCATGGCCCTGTTTTTATCTCGGGGTTATCATGAATCTTTGATAAAAAATCTGCATCGTACCTACAAGGCGAGATTTGAAATAATGTCAGAGGAACTCAGCAATATCATGCCGGTATCAGTAGCAACTACTGCATTTGGCGGCTCATCATTTTGGATTGAAGGTCCAGAAACCTTGAATGCTCGAGTACTTGCCGCAGAAGCTAAAAAGATAGGTATTATTATTGAGCCCGGGGACCTACATTTTTATGGCCCAAGACCCCCTACGCATTTCTTTAGATTGGGTTTTTCCGCTATAAAAACGGAACAAATAAGACCTGGAATAAAACTGCTTGCAGATCTAATCACCCAGCTAAGCTAGGCTGGAACAATAGAACGGTATAAACTGGTTCTACCCTTTACCTAGCTGACTTACTAAGCTACGCCTAGAAATATGGGGTTTGATTTTCGGCTTCACAAATAGACACTTTGAAATCTAAAACAGGGCAATATCATGGCACGTATGACACCTAGCGAAGCATTCGTTGAAACACTAGTCGCCAATGGCGTTACAAAGATCTTTGGCATTATGGGGTCGGCATTTATGGATGCCATGGATATTTTTGCCCCAGCGGGCATTGAGCTCATCCCTGTCGTCCATGAACAGGGGGCTGCTCATATGGCCGATGGTTACGCTCGCGCGTCTGGTGATCACGGTGTGGTCATTGGCCAAAATGGGCCCGGCGTTTCAAACTGTGTCACGGGTATTGCAGCTGCATTTTGGGCGCACTCTCCAGTCGTTATGATTACGCCGGAAGCCGGTACCATGAGCATTGGCTTGGGTGGATTCCAAGAAGCGCAACAGCTACCCATGTTTCAAGAATTTACCAAATATCAGGGACACGTTAACAACCCAAAACGCATCGCTGAGTTTACAGCTCGCTGCTTTGATCGAGCTCTGTCGGAAATTGGTCCCACACAGTTAAATATTCCACGTGATTTCTTTTACGGTGACATCGATATAGAAATCCCACAACCGCAGCGATTGGATCGTGGTCCCGGAGGTGAAAAGAGCCTAGGAGAAGCGGCTTATCTATTATCTACAGCTAAATTTCCTGTCATGATCTCGGGTGGCGGCGTCGTCATGGCCGATGCTGTTGAAGAATGCAAAGCCCTCGCTGAATTACTTGGCGCACCCGTTGTTAATAGTTATCAGCACAATGACTCGTTCCCCGCTAGCCACCCTCTATGGTGTGGCCCTTTAGGTTATCAAGGGTCAAAAGCTGGTATGAAGCTCATATCCAAAGCTGACGTGGTCTTGGTCTTAGGCTCGCGCCTAGGACCTTTTGGCACCCTCCCTCAGTACGAGCTCGAGTATTGGCCTGAAAATGCAAAAATCATTCAGATTGATGCAGATCACAAAATGTTGGGGCTGGTGAAAAAAATATCTGTCGGTATCTGTGGTGACGCGAAAGCTACTGCGGTTGCTTTAACCGACCGACTATCCAAGCTAACACTTGATTGTCAGGCGAATCGAGATGAGCGTATCGCTGAGATCACGGCTCAAAAACAGGCGTGGGAAACAGAATTAGACGAGTGGACCCATGAAAAAGACCCCTACAGCTTAGATATGATTGAAGAGGCTGCTAGCGAAGATGGCGAATGGTTACACCCAAGGCAAGTTCTGCGTGAACTAGAAAATGCTATGCCAGAAGACGTTATGGTTTCTACCGATATCGGCAACATTAACTCTGTAGCTCACAGCTATCTTCGCTTTGAAAAGCCTCGCAGTTTCTTTGCTCCCATGAGCTTTGGTAACTGTGGCTATGCACTACCCACCATTATTGGTGCAAAGGCGGCAGCGCCGCATCGACCCGCTATAGCCTATGCCGGCGACGGCGCCTGGGGTATGAGCATGTCTGAATTAATGACTTCTGTGCGTCACGACATTCCTGTTACAGCCGTGGTGTTTCACAACCGTGACTGGGGTGCAGAAAAGAAAAACCAAGTTGAGTTCTATGATCGCCGTTTTGTCGCCGCCGAGCTGGTTAGCGAAAGTTGGGCTGGCATCGCTCAAGCGATGGGAGCTGAAGGTGTTATTGTCGACAAGCTAGAAGACGTTGGCCCGGCGCTCAAGAAAGCCATAGATCAGCAAATGAATGAAGGTAAAAGCACTGTTATTGAAGTAATGTGTACCCGGGAACTGGGTGATCCGTTCCGGCGCGATGCTTTATCTAAGCCCGTACGTTACCTTGAAAAATACAAAGACTACGTTTAGCAACAATGAAGAACAGTCAGCCTTAGGTGGGTATTTCCTAGGATACACTGTCCTCTTGTTTGGTAAAATTCTATAAATTAGAAGCTAAGACCATTATGTCGATATTAAATACCATTATTGAGAAAGCAAAAACAACTGGAGCTAAACTTGTTTTCGCCGAGGGACTGGATCCTCGTGTCATACAAGCTGCACATAAGATTGTTAATGATGGGATTGCACAAGTCACCGTATTGGGGACGGACTCAGAAATTACCCAAGCCTGCCACTTAGCGGGTGTAGATGCTTGTAATTTTGACGTAATTGATCCTCTGTTATCTCCCCTTGTTACCGACTTTGCTCGTAATTTCTGCGAAATCCGTAAAGCAAAAGGCATGACCATGGATGCTGCCACTGCCATCATGCATGACAGGTTATATTTCGCCAATATGATGTGTCATCAAGGATTAGTTGATGGTGTCGTCGCGGGAAGTGTTGCCTCAACCAGTGACATGCTTCGCGCCTCATTGCAGGTCATTGGTACGTCAAAAGGCATCAAAACAGCAAGTAGCAGCATGCTCTTAGACTTTACGAGTTCTTCCCCCACCGGCTACTCATCACTCCTATTTGCCGACTGTGCCGTTAATCCCAACCCAGACGCCGAGCAATTGGTTGATATAGCCATCGCATCGGCTAATACCTATTACACATTGACCGGTAAAAAGCCCAAGGTTGCCTTTTTATCCTTTGCAACGCACGGCAGTGCTCAGCACGAATCACTAGATAAAATAAGGCAAGCAGCGGCACTGACCGTATCAAAAGTAGAGGCTGAAGGGCTGGATATTATTGTGGATGGGGAAATTCAGGCCGATGCGGCAATAGTGCCTAGCATCGCTGCAAAAAAATGCCCCGATAGTGCATTAAAGGGAACCGCGAACGTTTTAATTTTCCCCGATCTCAACTCGGGCAACATTTGCTACAAACTGGTACAAAGGCTATCTGACATAGCCGTGTATGGCCCTCTTCTACAGGGTTTAGCAAAGCCGGTTAATGACTTATCCCGCGGTTGCAGCGCAGAAGATATATGCGGAGTCGCCGCCATTACTGCATGCCAGGCAATCTAATCTAACCACGCATGCCATAATCAAGATTAAACAGGATGCGCCTATAAGCTGGCGCTTAAAAAAAGGGGGACTTAGAAGTTCCCCTTTTTTATTAGGTAAAGCCTATTGTTTTGGCCAAGCTTTAACAGGGACTATTAAAGAAGTATTTAACACCTTTCTTAATTTACCCACTTTTCTAGAAAATTTAGTAAAAGCACGTGATGACGTTAGCGTCGCTTGATTGGCGGTTAGGGTCTCAAAGTCTGGAGCTCCGATATAAACAAAATGGGAAGCGTCATTGTTACCCAAAAATATTCTGTTTAAACCATAAGAGCTAGTAACTGTTCCATCAGCAACATTAGAATCCATAAGTTCGGTCCATGCAGCACCATAAGCAGCTTCATCGCGCACAGACATATCATATTTCATGAAAATAGAATCTTTTCCCCAATCACCAACTTCGATCGCAGGGATGACGGCAAACTGTGTTACTGGGTCAGATCCACTTCCAATTTCTTGAAGCATAGCTGCACCCTCAGGACAAGACTGCATTAAGGCATCAGCTTTTCTGAAATCCGCCATTTTTTCATAGGACACTATGATGAAATGAGTCGATGCTGCCGAACCATTAATGCGTTCAGCCATAAGGCCAACATCTGCAGGCAACTGCTTGCCACAATCTGAAGCGGCGAATTTATCCATTGCGCCAACAACAACCGCAGGATTTGTTACATTTAAGAAATAAAATGCATGCATTTCATGCTTTCCTTCGCCTTCCGCAAAAACACCTTGCGATAAAAGAGCTGAAAGTAGTATCAATATTTTTTTCATTTTCTTCACCATAAAATTTTAAGAACTTCTAATATGTAACAATTATTCACAAATGGAAAGACAAAAGTTGATGCTCACACTAGTTTTAGAGACCATTTAATTAATCATTTGAAAGAAATGCCTATTATATGATTACCGATTTTCGGCCAACGAAGACTCTGAGGGCGGCACAGCTAAGTTGGTATCGCTATATAAGGCGAGACTAGTTGGGCTAATTGAAAGAAAAAAATTTATGACAAAAAAAACCCTGATTCCTCAGGGTTTTTGCAAAAGCAAATAAACGTATATGTTCAGGGGAGAATATGTACATTACTTAAGACAACTCTACGCACAAAAGTTCCATTTAAATTGCAAAAAAGTATAAATAAATTGAGTTTTGTTCCATTTCGATTACTTCATAAGCTATGTAACCTCTAGTTTTTAATCGCTTTAGAATCTATAGTTAAGGCCATTCGAAACGTAACCACAACAACAGATCAAGTGATAATGAAAGGTCAAAAAGTATGGCGACCATTAGCGAAGCAGCGCGAGAAACTCCCATTATTCACCATACCGAGGTGTTGGTCGTGGGCAGTGGCCCTGGAGGTTTAGCGGCGGCAATTGCCTCTGCCAGAGCAGGTGCCGAGACCACCCTTCTTGAACGTTATGGTTGTTTTGGCGGTAATCTTACTCAAGTGGGCGTCGAAGGTTTTGCATGGTATCGACACGATAATACTGTCGACAGTGAAGGCATCGGTGTGGAATTTGAGCAACGCGCAAAATCTATGGGCGCTGCGACACCTGAACCCCAATCAAATAGTCATGCTATAGACGGAGAAGCCTTCAAATATGTCGCCGACGTCTTGGTCGAAGAGGCCGGCATTACACCCATGTTACACAGAACTATGGTCGCTCCTATTGTCGAAGGTGGCGTGATTAAAGGTGTTATTGTCGAGAGCAAGGCTGGTAGAGAGGCGATATTAGCGCAGCGTGTTATCGATGCCACAGGTGATGCCGACATCGCCCATAGATCAGGCGCAATAGTGCACAAAACGCCGGTCGAAGAAATGATGGCGGCGTCTGTTATGTTTTCAATGAGTGGCGTCGATAAAAAACGTTTTATAGAAGATGTTAAAGCAGATCCTCATACTTACCTCGACTGGTGTGGCCCAGGCTGGGCTATGGAAACTTCTGGAAAAGAAGATACGCTATTTTCGCCTTACCTGAAGAAACCGTTTGAAAAGGCTATTAAATCAGGGCTCATACCCGAAAATCTAAACACGATTACTGGAACCTGGGGCGCTATTACCGATCAAGGTGACCTAACCTATTTAAATTTGATCCATTTGGCTGGACTCGATGCCACCAACCCAGACCACCTTACAAAAGGTGAGATGGAGGGCCGGAGACAGGCTATTTTGGCCATAAAAGCCCTCAAGCAATTTAACCCAGGGTGCGAGAATGCCAAATTGAGAAATTTCGGCATGACTCTTGGTGTCCGAGACACGCGGAAAATTAATGCTGTCTATAATATGACCGCACATGATGTTCGTGAGCAAGGGAAGTTCGACGATAGTATTGGCATCTTCCCTGAATTTATCGATGGCTATGGCATTCTCATTTTACCCACGACGGGCCGTTATTTTCAGCTGCCCTACCGTGCAATGCTGCCACAAGGTGTTGCTCATCTTTTAGTAACCGGGCGCAGCATTGGTGGTGATCGGGACTCACATGCTGCGGTGCGCAATATGATGTGTTGCGCCGTCAATGGCCAGGGTGCTGGCGTAGCGGCAGCTATTTCTGTTCAGACAGGCGTTGATGTAGCAGACGTTGATATCAAGTTAGTACAGAAAAAATTACTCGCGCAAGGCGCGCGAATTGATTAAAGCAGATTTATAGTCTACAACTTATAAATAGCTTATTAATAAAAAAAAGGGGTAATGTATGTATTTACGGTCAATTGTTTTTTTCTCATTGAGTCTTGTCGCATCATTTAGTCTATACGCCAATGAACCTGAAGGTTCCCATGCTTCTAACGAGTGGCAAATTTGGGCTTATTCAAAAGCTGCTCCCTCGTTTTTAGGGAATTTTTCTGCCATTGTTTCAGGAAGCGGTGAGGTGATTAGAGAGGGCATTAATGGCTGGACATGCACGGCGACGAAACCGATGCCTGAGGACGGTTTCTCTACGCCACATCATGCCTTTGCGTTGTGCGCCGATGCCGAAGGGTTTAAGTGGGCGTCCGCCTACATGGCAGGCAAAACACCCGATATGGAGAGAGATGCTTATATTTGGATGCTCCATGGCGATACGGGTGAAGATAACTCAGCACCTGGTGGCAATAAAGCTATGGCGATGAAACATGATCACTGGGTAGAATCAGGCCCTCACCTCATGTTGATGCCCAAAAATCCAGAAACAATAGCCGCGTTCACCACAGATTTCACCACAGGAGCGCCCTATCAAATGTTTAAAGGTAGTCCCTATGCCCACCTGATGATTCCCTTTGAAGGCTATTATAATTATCAGCCAGAATCGGCACCTAAATAGTAGATCAGCTGAGGCTCTATGAGACTGGCCAATTAAAGGTATCAAAACATAAAATAACTAAACCAACTTATACGCATCAATCTGTTCGATTATCGATTGCTAGCTCTATTCATCTCAATCGCCCAAGCCTTGGCCTCATCGCTTGAGGCCCATTTGATCGCCTGGGCTAGGATGCGCCGGAAGTTCGGGTTTTCATAGGCACTAGGGCCGTCACCAAATTGCAAATAAACCACGGGGGCATTTTTATAGGCCTTGATCCAGCCGACAACATTTGATCCATCATCGTGATGCCAATCTTCATTGGAATTGAGTTCGCCACGGACAACCGCATTGGCGGCCGAATAAAAATTGTTGCGTGTGAATTTCCAGTCTGAGGTAAATAAAGGAATGACGGAATCTTCAAACACTTCCGAAAGATAAACCTCATCGACTATTTTAAAGGGTTCTATACCACGGGTAATTGGGTGATCCATGGCGGGGCTTACGGTATGGGAGACATCGATATTATAGCCACTGTCCGGCTTATCAATACCCCGTGACTTCATAGGCGTATAGAGAAAATGGCCACCAACAATTTCAGCCCACTCAGGCCATGCAGGCCAGGCGGCTGCAGCATGGTGCATGATAACAAGCGGGCAGCCAGCCTCCCCCATGGCGCGCACGCCTTCTATATAAAATTCGGGAGGTTCTGGATACTGTGGACCTCCGTCTCCAAATTGCACACCGGGCATATCATATTGGACGTAGCAGTCAAATCTTTTGGCCATCTCTGGATTAAACATAAATTGAGCTGCCGGATGCTCTACATTGGAGTATTGAATTTCTGGATTGCTGTCGAAAACATCAAAGAACGTATCACGGTCAAATGGGTGACCTCGAGTAACTAAGAGTATATTTAGCTTGCCGTCCTGCTCAGGCAATGCTGTTGTCACTGGAGTTGAGGCACGGTGATAGTCAGGAATATCATTATAATCTGCCATAGTGGCCCTCTAGATTTTGTTCATTTTTAATTCAACTTTATCTAAATGAGAGACTTGAGGTATTTGGGAGCAAGATAGAGGGCAGAATTAAAAATAAACGAAATCCTAATCATCCTTAACTTTGTTCTCCTTGCTTCGTGTGGATGAGGGGGGGCTTCAACTACTCCAACAAATCCACCTTCACCTTAGTCTTCACACCCTTCATATGACTTTCCCAAGTCTCAAGCCGCCTGAAACACACGTGAGTGAGTGCCTGATTAGGTGCTAACAAACACCCTGAGTAGCAGTCAAAATCACACCAATCTATCTATAAAATCAGTGCGAATAAGGCGGCGGCTTCTCAACTGGTTGAGTTAGCGATTGGGGTGCAACAGACAAGCCAAAAATAGCACTGTAACCACTACTTTCTTCCCTATGCACTACGCCAGCTCCAGCGATTAATTTAGTCCCCGGCCCACAAATTATTGACTCACCGGACGTTTGTTCCGTGACGGTCAGCTCGCCTTTAGTTATATAAATCAGAGCGTCAAAATCGTGCCAATGAAAGTCATTTTTTAAGGCTGGGTAGTCGGAAGTATAAACATGATAGCCGGCTTCTTGTATTTGAGCATAGGCTTCAGCTTCATCTTTAAAAGTGCTGATCTTGGACATCGCTAATTTCCGTTACGCTAGATAGACAGTAAGACTAACATCCCATAGATAGTTGGTCAAAGGCCTCAAATCAGGGCGACATCGTAAGGTAATATGCACCTATTTACACGCCATTACCCACACATGCCAGACCACGTGCAACAAGCCATGCAGAGGCTCCTTATGTATTCTCTAAGCCTTGATATTATTATATTTATGGATGTGCATAGGTAAGTCCAGAATGCTGCTATATGGCTCTGTAGTGCGCTCTAAGCGAGGCCGTGACTAGCCCTTTCTGGATGCTTAGTATAGGATTAGATCGTAAGAACCCACCACTTGTTGCGCATTATAATATGTATCAATCCAATCTCTTAATTTGGCTACATCAAGTGATGTGGAAATATACGCTAAAAAATTATACAAAAGGTTTGTTACTGCTGCTATTTTTCTTATCATCTGATCTTATGGCGCAGGGTGAACAAGTTTTTGGAGCGCACTGCTCTCGTTGTCATACACCCAAAAATATGACGGATATTATTCATGATAAATGGCTCAATCGCTCCATCAGTGAATTCTTCTCAGTTACCAAAAATACCATGCCCGGAGAATCTCCAGGCTCATTGAGCGATCAAGATTATCATGACGTTGTAGAATTTATGCTAAAGGAAGCAGAAATAGGACTCAAAAATGACGCCTTCTTAACCTCTGATTATAAAATCACTCTCAAAGAAACCCAAGAGGTTTTATCGGATGTCGAATGGCAGAATTTTGGTGGTAATTTGAATGCGCAGAGATACTCCCCTCTAACAGAGATTAATTCAGAAAATGCTAAGGAATTAAAAATTGCTTGGCGTTGGAAAGCGGAAAATTTTGGCCCTGCAGCAGAAATTAGAAATGTTTCAATGCCAATTATGAGAAACGGTAAAGTTTTTATTGGCGCAGGCGCAACACGTAACATCGTAGCCATTGATGCAGAGACAGGGCAAACATTATGGATGTGGCGACCCAATGAAGGTGAGCGTTTTGAAGTAGCCGCCAGAAAAGATTCCGGTAAAGGAGTTGCTTATTATGAGCATAAGAATGGCAATAATTCTGTAATTGCAGTCACTCCTGGATACTATCTTGTAAGCCTAGATGCTGAAACTGGGGTCCCCAACAAAGAATTTGGTGAGAATGGTTGGGTAGATCTTACTAAAGGACTTAGAAGAGCGCCAAATAGGGAACTTGATATTGGTCTAACTTCACCTGCTTTAGTTGTTGGAGATGTGATCGTTGTCGGTTCAGCACATGATGTGAGTTTTAGACCACCATCAAAAGCGAATGTGAAAGGAGATGTTCGGGGTTTTGATGCAAGCACTGGCGAACTTTTATGGATATTTCATACCATCCCTGAACCGGATGAGGATGGCTATGACACATGGTTCAATGATTCAGCTTTATACACTGGTAATGCTGGAGTATGGGCACCAATGTCTGCAGATGAAGAGGCAGGATTGGTATTTTTACCGGTTGAGTCTGCTACTGGTGATCAATACGGCGGCGACCGTCATGGAGATAATCTATGTGCTAATTGCTTAATTGCCTTGGACGCAAGAACGGGTGAAATGCAATGGTTTTATCAATTAATTCATCATGATATATGGGATTGGGATAATCCTACAGCACCAATAGTCGCTGATTTAGCAAACGGAAAAAGAATCGTTGCACAAGTTACAAAGCAAGGTTTTGTTTACGTATTTGATCGCCAAACAGGTGTGCCAGTTTGGCCTATCAATGAGCAAAAAGTTCCTCAGACCGATGTGCCGGGAGAATGGACTTCCAAGACCCAGCCTATACCTTCATTACCTTTGCCATTTGAAAGGCAGGGTGTGAGCCTGGATGATCTAATTGATTATACGCCTGAGATACGAGATGCAGTTCTACAATTAATAAAAAATTATCGTTTGGGTCCATTATTCACCCCTCCTTCAATTATAGGTGCTTCTGATGGTACTGATGGTACGCTGAGCTTGCCCTATTCAACAGGTGGTGCAAATTGGGAGGGCAGTGCTTTTGATCCTGAAACTGGATTATTATTTGTGCCATCGCAGACTCGCGTTGGATTAATGCAATTGGTTAACGAACCGGAATCATCTGATATTAAATATATTTCAGGTAATGCACCACTACTAAAAGTTTTTGATATACCTGCAGCTAAACCGCCTTGGGGAAGAATTACCGCTATTGATTTAAATACCGGGCAGCATCAATGGGTTATAGCAAATGGCGAAACACCAAAAGATATTAGAGATAATCCAGCTTTGAAAGGAGTAGACTTGCCACGTACCGGCAAGCATACACGTTCAGGTATCGTGGTAACAAAAACTTTATTATTCGCTGGTGAGGGATTTGGTGGTGACCCGGTATTTCGGGCGCATAACAAATTAACTGGCGAGATCACCGCTGAAATCAATCTTCCAGCTTCACAAGCAAGCCCGCCAAGCACGTATAGATATAAAGGCAAACAATACATAATAATGACTGTGGCAAATGGAAGATCACCAGCAGAACTGATTGCCTTGGCTTTATCTGATTAGATCTAATACGGTGGCGCCTAAAACTCCAAGAGTGAGAGCCTAATCAAGTTTAGACTTCCACTTCTACTTACCGCCCTTTCGGAGCATGGCTTCGGCTTCTGCACTCGCATTGGGTTTTATAAGTCATTGATTTATATAGACATTAAAAAAGAGGGCCGAAACCCCCTTAAATATTAAAAAACAAAATTCTTATTCTTTTGTCCAAACTAAAGCTAATTGAAATACAAATATAAATAATACAAATACTGATTGAACTGGTCCGCCTATTATCATAGGGGAAGAAAGATATGCAGACATTCTATCAGCAGAAGCGGCTCCTACATCAACTAATGATGCAACACTAGAGGTTAATATAGATCCGCCAATTGCATTTGTTTGAGTCATAAAGAGAGCAACAAACAAGCAAAATACAGATGTAAAAACCTTACCAGCCATATTTGTATTTGGATTACTTCTAACGTTATTACACATTCTAAAAGCTAACCATGTCATTAAAACCATTCCAACGAAGTACATTGCATTTTGTATAAAGCCAACATGCATTAAGTTAAGTATTTGATATTCAGTCATATTAATTCCCCTAAAAAATTATTAAGAGTCTAGAGTATACATGATCAGATAGAGTCGACAACAATCTGCATAGGTTAGATATGACAGGTGCTGAAGCTATTGAGTTGTTGAGATAAGTGTCAAAAACAGATGAATCTCTAAAGGAGATGTGCTTTGAAAGACTATATGACCAGAACATCAACGCTCACTTTCCTTTTTATTGTCGCTGTTGCTCTGGTGGGTTGTTTTATTACTTTTACTCCAGTGGCCGGCGGTATTCTTTTGGATAACTTAAGGTCTGCTACAGAGTCCCAACAACTACTAGCATCTATGTCGGACGCTCAAAAGACCGCACACTTTAGAATAACTCTGTGGCTAGACATGCTCTTTCCATTGGCTTACGGCGGGTTCTTCGTGGGCCTCACTCTGAAATATTTTGAGCAAGCGGGTATATGGTTAGCGATTCCTGCATTTCTTGTCATCCCGACAGATATTTGTGAGAACCTGATCCAGTTATTAGCACTCACAGGTACGGAGGATTTACTCCACATCAAAGCCATGCTTACTCCAATCAAATTCATGCTATTTAATGTATCCGCCACTATAGCCGCCCTATCTCTCTCCATAGGAATCTGGCGCCGCTTTAAATCACCAGGAATTACCCTAGAAAAATAATATATATCACGTTTAGTATATGTATGTTGAGGATGCTTTTGTGTATACCACATTGTCTACCCTACCTGTGTAATTGCAAGAATACACAAGGAAAACAATGGGTTACGTGGAACTATGGTGCCCGGGGCCGGACTTGAACCGGCACAGTGTTTCCACCGACGGATTTTAAGTCCGTTGCGTCTACCAATTTCGCCACCCGGGCATACTGAAGGGGGCATTCTACAGATTGAAACTTTGCGCTTTCCGTCGATAAAACTAAGCATCAGAAATCGTCGCGAAGTATACATTACCAAAAACTGAAAAGGGAATGATTCTGGCCTTATAACGATAGTTTTAAGTTATTTAACGGCTATCAATTAAAAAGTCCTAGTCTATGTAGAGAAAGGCTAACTAAAAGAATGGAGGCGCGGGTCGGAATCGAACCGACGATGGCGGAGTTGCAGTCCACAGCATTACCACTTTGCTACCGCGCCTTAATTTTTATTCTTTCTTACAGCATTTGACGAGGCCGCTATTCTAGGGAATACGGGCAATAAATCAACTACTTATCATCGGTAGCACTCAATTGAGGCCAGGCTTTTATAAGATAGTAAATCATAGACCACAATGTTAATGCCGCCGCCGCATAAATTGCAGTAAATCCGATCATTGTTAATACTTCTTGCTCAGGCTTTGCGAGCAACAAAATAGCTATAGCAACCATCTGAAACCAGGTCTTAACCTTTCCCAAAGTAGATACTGCGACACTTTGACCAGATCCCAATTCAGACATCCACTCTCGTAGCGCTGAAATCACAAGCTCTCTACCAATAATGATTATAGCTGGAAGCGAAAACCAAGGCGATGAATGCACTTCGATAAGGAGCACCAGAGCTGCAACAACAATGAGTTTATCTGCAACGGGGTCAAGGAATGCGCCAAAAGGCGTCACCATGTTGAGTTTGCGAGCAAAATAACCGTCAACCCAATCCGTTAGAGCGGCTATCCCAAAAATGGCGGCCGAGGCGAAGTGGTGCCATTCCCACGGTAAATAATACACAACGATAAAGACTGGAATCATCGCGATACGCATTAAGGTCAATATGTTGGGCAGATTCCACATAAATAATTATTCCGATACCTGGGTTTTAAAAGGAGTAAGGACACATTGTCTGTTAATCATTGTACAGTGCCCCGTAAATTGCTTCAGCAACCTTTTTGTTTATATTAGCGACTTTCATCAGGTCAGCCACGCTGGCTTTCTTTACTCCAACGATTCCACCAAAGTGTTTTAATAAATCTCGACGACGAGTCGGCCCTACCCCAGGAATACCCTCCAAGGCAGATGTGCGACGTTTTTTATCCCGCCTCTGCTTGTGGCCAGTAATAGCAAAGCGATGAGCCTCATCTCGAATTTGTTGGATTAGATGAAGTGCCGCCTGTTGGGGACGCGCTATCACTTTATTATTTTGATCTGCCAATATAAGTGTTTCCATGCCTGGCTTGCGCGTTGTTCCTTTAGCCACGCCCAGCACAATAACACCGACCACCCCAAGATCAGCCAACACCGACTTGGTTATACCAATCTGTCCTTTACCCCCGTCGATAAGCAGAATGTCAGGTAGTTTCCCCTCGCCCTTCATAAGTCTGGTGTAACGGCGTCTAATGGCCTGTTCCATGGCGGCATAATCATCGCCGCCGGTTATATTTTCTATATTAAATCGGCGATAATCACTCTTTAGTGCGCCGTTACTATCAAATACCACACAGGATGCTACAACCGCCTCACCGCTACTATGACTGATATCAAAACATTCCAGACGTTCCGGTGTCTCATCAAGTCCAATAGTATCTCTTAGGGATTCAAATCTTTGCTGCAGCGTCTGTTTTGACGCTAATTTACCCGCAAGATTCTGTTCCGCAGTGCGTTGAGCAAGTTCGATCCACTTAGCCCGAAAGCCTCTTACAGAGTCACGAATCTCTATATTTCGCCCTATCCTTTCTTTTAGAGAATCGGTTAAAACCTCTGCGCCATCTAACGCAGCGTTGACTAAAATTTCCTTAGGCAAGTCAGGTCGGCCACCACCAGACAAATAGAGGTGAGGTAAAAATTCATCGAGTAGATCGCTAACCTTTTCTGCCAATGGGGCCTTAGGATAGTAGCTCCGGCTGCCTAATATGCGTCCTTGACGAACATAGAGCATATGCACGCAAGCTTGGCCATCTGTAACTGCTCCAGCCACAACATCAATAGTGCCACGGCCCTTTTCTATCATTTGCTGTGCTTGGACTTGGCGTAGCGCTGATATTTGATCTCGGCATTCACCCGCTTTTTCAAATTCCAATGCGAGAGCTAATTTTTCCATATCTCGCTCTAATTGCTGAAGTATCTTTTCGGCCTTACCATCAAGATAGAGGCGCGTTAAGTTCACATCCGCGGCATAGCTCTCTGGTTCAACAAAACCAACACAGGGTGCTGAACAGCGTTTTATTTGGTATTGCAAGCAGGGTCTAGACCGATTTTTAAAAAAGACATCTTCGCACTGTCTCACCCGAAATGTCTTTTGTAGGAAGCTCATACTGTCTCGCACCGCATGAACACTGGGAAACGGCCCAAAGTAGGTTCCCTCCACCTTTTTGGGGCCTCGATGAAAGGACAACCTAGGCCATTGGTCACGATCTGAGAGAAAGATGTAGGGATAACTTTTATCGTCTCGCATCAATATATTAAATTGCGGTCGATATTGTTTTATTAGGTTGTGCTCTAAGATCAGCGCTTCGGTTTCAGTTTCGGTGACTGTTACGTCGATTTGAACAATACGTTTGACCAACGCCGCTGTCTTTGGTGTTAGTCCGGTCTTTCGGAAATAGCTAGTGACTCTATTCTTAAGATTTTTCGCTTTACCCACATACAAAACCTGTCCATCACCATCTAGCATCTGATAGATACCTGGGCGTTGGGTAAGCGATTTTAAAAATGATTGATGAACGAAAGCCATGCCCGAAGTGTAACGGTTTTTAGCCTTAAAAGGATCACTTTAGACGGGCGCTAGTGTTCCTGATGGCAATTATCGACTGTGCTTGATTAATTCCACTAAAACGTCAATCTGAGCCTCTGAGTTGTAAATGTGGGGTGACATTCGAATACCCTTAGAGCGGCTATCAAAATGAACACCTTGGCATTGATATTCTAAATATAAGCAGAGGGATACACTAAAAATCACATCTATGTTGTTATAATCAATTTCCGAAGACTTTTAAGGATAAGACTTTTACAATACTCGTCCCACAACCTTAGTCTTCAGAGTTGCAACCCTTGCCCGAATTGAATTCTCAGCTACCCAACCGACGATTTTGCGTTGCGCCCATGCT
>JABILI010000064.1 GCA_018654575.1 Porticoccaceae bacterium | reverse complement strand
GAAACACTCGGATCCATGTTTCGCTCTCATCCTCCCATTGCTCCTTATGAGGTATCAATTGCTGACCCAGATCATCCGCTAGTGCGGGGTATTGAGCCTTTTGAATCTGACGATGAACTGTATCTAATGAAGACTTATGGCGACCTGCATGTCCTATTGGACACGGAATACGGTGGCAAGGCTGAAGGGTTTGAAGAAGATGAATGGGAACATGCCCGCCATCCAGTCTTTTATACTCATAAGGTGGGCGAAGGTGAAGTGCTGTATTTGACGTTAGGACACTGCCGTCATCACCATGACATGCAACCCCTGCTCGACTACTGGCCAACTATGGATCGTGGATCATGGGACCTACCGGTTTTTTATCAGCTATTGCGACGGGGTATTCAATGGGCCATTGAGCCTATGGATAAAGCTACGGCTGAAGCCTTAACCAAGGCGCGCGCTACAACTGAGTGAATCTTGGTGCGCGCATTATCCAAATAAGAGAGCGATGAAAGCTGTTTACTGGGTTTGCCTGCCAAAGCACATTTAACTCGTTTACTTCCACATTGACCTAGGGTCATCTGAAACGGACCAAGCTTGTTTTGATACTGAGCCAATAATACTTAATACTTGTCCTTTCAGACCATTTATTAAAAATTACTGCCCTACTGCATACGAAGTTGGACTGTTTGCTTCTCTGTTTGAAGCATTGATGGTCACGTTATAGCCTTTTGCTTAAAGCCTCTCTAAGCCTTATTTATTTAATTCATCATCCTTTATGCACCCGATATTGTGGTCTTTTAACTGTGTCTAGCTATTATCACTTCTTGGTAGGACAGTGATATCTGTTTCCTAATCGATCAAGATTTTAACAATTCCAGAACGCTGTCAGTAGCTCCCAACTGCTGCTAATCTCTACTCCATTGCCTCTACGTTATCTTAAAAAAACCTAATAGCGGGCTTTATGTTTGTCTATATAAGCTCATATGACTATATATCATGGTTAATCTATCCTTTGAATTGTATGAATACAGAAAGTATAATTTTTTAATAAATAATCGCATGATAAATAACTCCATGCTGTGGTCACTATTATGAAATTTAGTCTATATTATTTTGAAAAACTTGATCTTAATGTTTTTTTAACTCTCCTTTTTTTCGGGTGTATTATTTTCCCATACGAAGTCAGTGGTCAGCAAAAATTGATACAGGACTGTGAAACCTGCCCAACTATGATTGTCATTGAGCCGGGTAATTTTATAAAGGGATCACCTGAAAGCGATGCCGGATCAAGGGACGATGAGAGGCCTCAACACCAAGTAGAGATCAATTATAATTTTGCTGTTGGCAGATATGAGGTCACGAGACGAGAGTATGGAATCTTTGTTCAGAGCACAGGCCACGACAGTGCTGGAGGATGCTACGGGGCGACTGATGACGGTATACAGCTAGGCATTGAATTGAACTGGTATGATCCTGGATATCCTGTAGGTGACAATCATCCTGTTGTTTGTGTGAGCTGGAATGAAGCTGTGTCCTATACTCAATGGCTAAGCAAGGAGACGGGAGAAAATTATAGATTATTGACAGAATCAGAATGGGAGTATTCTGCTAGAGCTGGAACCAGAACCATTCGATTTTGGGGTGATTCAGATGAAGGCTGTGATTATGCCAATGGAGCTGATTTGGATATTACTCCAGAAAGTTTTTTAGAGGAAATGAAAGGCAGGGGCACCAAAATAGTTTTACCTGAAGATTGGGTTGTTGCCGAGTGTCACGATGGTTATGAATACTCTGCGCCAGTAGGGTCGTTCGAGGCCAATGATTTTGGTGTTTATGATATTTTAGGTAATGTGGCTGAATGGGTCGGTGATTGCTGGGATATTTCTTACAAGAATTCACCCAGAGATGGAACGGCTAGATTAACCGGAGATTGCAATCGCCCGATTCTTAGAGGAGCATCGTACTATGATATGCCATTGTATTTGAGATCATCCAATCATTATGGTTTTCAATCCAATCAATCTGAGAACAAAGACACTCGCTATATTAATTTTGGATTTAGGGTGCTAAGAGAAATGAATTGAAGCCCCCAGATGAGCTATATCTATCCGTTTTTATTTTTCTTGATAGCTTTAAACGCCACTTCGTTCGGAATGGAATAGAAACCAAAAAATACAAGTTATAACTTACATCGCTTTCTATGAAAAAAATTCAAGACGCTTAAATCGTTAAATACTTATCATTGGCGGATTTAAACTGTGGGTTTGATATTCCCGTTAAGGCTAAAAAGATTTTGGGGATCATACTTATTTTTAATTTTAACCAATCGCCCATAATTTTGACCATAACTTGTGGCTACAAATTTTTGATCTTCATCCATGAGTTCATTGATATAAATTCTTTTTGCACAATGAGGCGATAAAGCTTTCCAGTAATCCCGACCCCACTTTGTATACTCTTCAGTCTTGGCGTCATTGGTCCAATGACCACCAACTTCAATATCCCACTTAGCATTTCGCCCAACCCAAGGAGTGCCACTTTCCGCTACTTCAGAAATAGCGCCACCAAATCGGACTACTCTCATCGTATCGAAACGACCTTCTTGATAGCTCCATCGATCCATTAGTTCTTCAGTTAATTTAGGTTTGTACTCATCAATTTGCCTGCCTTTGATGTAGTAGTTTCTATGATGTGCATTTCGCTTGTCCGCCACTTGCTGGTGATCTATAAATCTTTTCTTATAAACTTCATCAGTCGTCGGTTTACCAAAACTAGTAATTTTTTCGAGTGCTTTACTCGCTTTGTTTTCTTCACCAACGAATAAAGTACCTAAAAAGAAGTGACCCTTACCCGTTTTATTATCATTCCACATGCCAGCATTAAGCATAATATTGTTAGGCATGTCTTCAGAATAGTCATAGTAAAAATCCCAAATATCTTTTGCATGCTTCATATCATAAAGGTTCACTCCAACAATTATCTCCCCGTTTGGGAGAGGTCTGAGGTTATAAGTAAATGAAGTTACGATTCCAAAATTACCACCACCACCTCTGATACCCCAAAATAAATCTGGGTTCTCGTGCAAACTCGCTTTTCTAAGAATTCCATCTGCGGTAACAATATCCACACTAACAAGATTATCTACAGTCAAACCATACATTCTCATCAATGACCCAATACCACCACCGAGAGTTAGCCCTGCAACACCTGTATGTGATACCACTCCTGCTGGAACAACATAACCATGGGGCAGTGTTTTAGAATCCAAGTCATACAGCGTGCAACCAGCATCAACTGTTACCAATTTTCTTTGTAGATCTATGTTAGTTTTTCTCATTCTAGAGAGGTCAATGATAATGCCGCCATCACACGTTGATTTTCCAGAAATGCTATGTCCACCACTTCTCACAGCTGTCAGCAAGTTTTGGTCTCTAGAGAAATTAATGGCCTTTTGAATATCTTGAACACTGTCACAATAAACGATCAGCGCCGGTTTTCTATCCCAAACGCCATTCCAAACTAGTCTTGCTTTGTCATAATCGTAATGACCTTCTGATATTACAGAACCCTGAAAGCCATACATGAAATCCAAGATATCTTCTTTATTAAGAATGATCTCTTCGCCAGTTAACGAGGTGGCTCGCTGATCATGGATTGCCGATTTAGCAATGGGCATGTAAACCGAAGCCGCTAAGATCGTACTATTTTTAATAAAGTCTCTTCGTTTCATAATATATATGCTCTATATAAAATTATTATTGACTGGTTACGTATCATTATTCCCATTGGATTCTACTATATATTTTTAATTAATCAAATGATCAATAGTGGCTTTATACTTGTATAATTAGTGCAGATCCTACTTAGCAATCGACAAAAAAATAGAATCGAAATGACAGATTATATTGTTAATGATGCTGCATATGAGGACTTTGAGCGACTAGATAAAGCGACGTCTGAAGTCTTAACCAAGGCGCGCTGCAAAAGAATAAACCACAGTGATAAAATCGCCATTAAGCAAGAAGGCGACAAAAGACTCTTACTGGGTTTCACGACCAACGTAAATTTAACTCGTTCACTACACCCACAATACCACTACTAAAACTAACCGGACTGTCACCGTCAACATGAAAGTCAGGAATGCGCTTAAGCCATTCCTCAATGGCAATTCGCAACTCAACTCTGGCTAAATTTTTCCCAGGACACGTGTGTGCTCCTCGCCCAAAAGTTAAGCTGTTGCCCTGCTTGCGGCCAAACTCCACGTCCACCGCATTAGAAGTAAAGGTGTTGTCCATACCAGCCAAGGGGGTGGGTGCCGCAACCATATCGCCCGCTTTTAACTGCACCCCATGAAACTCCATATCCTCAGTGACCTCTCTAGCCACGGTGACTAGCGGGAAACGTCTTAAAATTTCTTCCACCGCCTGTGCAACAGAGATTTCTCCCTGAGATATTTGTAAGCGATGCTGCTCACTTCGGGCTAAAAACAGGAAGACAAAACCAAGTAAATTAACCACCGTATCTACACCGGCAATAAATACCTGAATAGATAATTTGATCGCTTCTTCACGAGTCAGCCGGCGACCATTGGTTTCCGTATTAATCATACGACTCAGCATATCTGCACCCTCTTTACCCATGCGTTGATCCACATAGGGGGCGATATAGTCTTTTAGATTTTGTAGTGCATCAGCGAAGGTAATACTTCCATCAGGTCTGATTAACTGGTCTGTCCAGTACTTTGTTTGCGGTATATCATCTTCGGGTAATTCCATCATCGATAAAAATACTCGGATCGGTAAGATATCAGCAAAATCACGGGTAAAATTACATTGCCCCTCCTCCACAAATCCGTCGATCAGCGACGTCACAATACCGCGAATATCATCACCCATAGCATTGACTACCGCCGGCGCCATGCTGTGATTTAAGGTCTTGCGATAAAAGTGGTGCTCCGGGGGATCTATGGTCGTGGGCAACAGACCATGGTCAGCACTATGGCTCTTGGGAAGAATAATACTGCGACTGGAGAACCTAGTGTAATCGGTTAAGATTTCTTCAATTATGGATGAACGTGTGGGCAGCCAATGTCCTTCATTTGCTTGAGTCCAGACCAGAGGACACGAATCATCCTCTTGCAATAAAGTCGCCCAGGCCTCATGAAAGTCGCTATCGATTCCGGGAGGCCCATAGATATTAAAGTCTCTTACCAGAGACTCTGGAACATGATCAGGCAATACTTCATTATTCATGCCCTTCTCCACCAATGGTTATCCCAATCTGACAGAATGAGCCGCATCTGCTGTGACAACCGAGCCGCTCATATAACTGGCGGCATTACTCGCCAGTAGTAAAATAGTGCCGTCGAGTTCCGATAGTTCTCCCGCTCGCCCGAGTGGCAAGTTGGCCAAATCGATCTTGCCTTGAGGCGTCTCATAATAGTCGGCAACCAAATCTGTATGCAGAAACCCTGGGGCCAATGCATTAACACAGATATTATGCTCCGCTAATTCATGACCCATTACACGGGTAAGTTGGTTAACTGCTCCTTTGGACGCGCTGTAATGTGTAAGACCCTTAAATGACGAAACAGCGCAAATAGATGATATGTTAATAATATTGCCAGGCTTATCCGCCGCGACCAATCGCTGGGCGCCTTCCTGCCCAAGATTGAAAACGCCTTTAATATTAACGTTCAATACATGGTCCCAATTAGCCTCCTCCATTTCCAAGAAAGGCTGACGGCCAGTGGCACCAGCGTTACAAACAACGATATCCGGTGTGCCAAATTCCTTCTCTGCAGCATCAAACCCGGCCTTAACTGAATTTCGGTCGGTCACATCCATAGCCACCGCTAAGGCTTTACCGCCTTTTTCCTTAATACGATCAGCGAGATTCTGCAACAGATCCATTCTCCGTGCAGCGCAGACCACAGCGACACCTTTATCTGCAAGCATTTCAGCTATATGCTCACCCAAACCGCTCGACGCACCACTGATCAGTGCGATCTTGCCTTTCACGGAAAAAATATTATCTGCCACAACAACTACCTCGTATTAAGTTGGCCATCTGATCAAAAAGAGTGTTTAAAACTGGATCCGCTTAGTGAATCCACCATCGACAACCACATTGGTACCGGTTGTGTAAGCCGAAATAGGGCTCAATAATAACGCAACCTGCACACATATTTCTTGAGGTGAACCCATGCGACCTGCCGGGATCATCGCTACTGTCGACTCATAGATTTCTGGCATCGCCGCCTTAATATGGTCCCAAGCGCCGCCATCAAAAAAGATGGGGCCAGGGCTAACACTATTAACACGGATACCCGCTGGGGCAAGTTCCTGAGCCAGATTGCCAAAATAGTTCAACAGCGCCGCTTTCATAGCACCATAGGGCACAGCGCCGGCAAATGCTTCGAGAGACGCTGTAGATCCTATACTGACAATAGAGCCACAATCAGAGGCTTCCAAGTATGGCTTAACAGCATTGACTGCTTTCCAGCTAGCCAACACATCGGCTTCGAAATTACTTCTCCATCCAGATTCTCCATTGTCAGCACCCCCAGCACTCACATTAGCAACAAAACCATCGATTCCACCCAGCGCCTCGGCACAGGCTTTAATCCAGCCTTCAAGTGATGCGGAGTCAGTGACGTCCACCACTTGGCCATGAGCCTTTACACCCAGAGCTTGGACGGCCTCGACAGCAGCGCTTACCTCGTCAGCATTGCGTGCACAGATACCTATATCGCAACCCTCGGCCGCTAGTGTTTTTGCCAGCGCAAAACCAATCCCTTTTGATGATCCTGTAATCAAGACCGTTTTATTTTTTAACTGAAGATCCATAGTAATCGTTCCTTATTAGTCGAATGTAATGACGCCAACTCTTAGCTTTAAACCGAGAGTTTAGAATAGCGTGACAGATGAGAATCTCTTGATCCAAACATGACACCTATGGCCGCCAAGCGTTTAAAATAATGACCGACGCTAAATTCATCGGTTGTACCTATACCACCGTGGAGCTGCATTGCGTTGTGCGAGACATAGCGACCCGCCTTACCCATCTTTGCCTTCAGCTCGCCGACACGCTTCATTTCTGGGGTCAAAGACTCTACTAAGAAAGCCTTAACTTCATTGCGGAAAACGCTGTCATCCATAAATTATCTCTGAGGAGCAACCGAGGAGCATTCATCGCCCCAACATTAAACAAACACACTTGTTTTTATTTTATGTTTATCGAGGGGGTAATGCAATGATATCTACTAAAATGATTGACTGGCTCTAAGCTTAACCACGCAGAACTATGTTCCGGTCTCAACAAGCACTCTAACTATATAATTGGAAATATTCTTATTCACAATTTTACAACAGATCTTAAATAGCTCTTCGCTGTAAGACATAACTAATTCATGTTAGGGGCCTTTAGGTTATTATGCCGACTGAATTAGCGCCTTAACTTTCTTTCTGAGCACATCCTTACGGACCTTGCCCGAAGCGGTCTTCTCCAGCGCGCTGCTATGCTCAATGCGTTGAGGCCATTTTTGTTTGGCTAAGCCGCTTTGCAATAAAAATGCCTGAAGTTCAGACATACTAAGCTGCACAGCGTCTCTGGTAACCAGAAAAACACAAACACCTTCACCTAGCCGCTCATGAGGTATTGCCACCACTGCTGCCTCAACGATTATTGCGTGCTGATGCAAAATATCTTCTATTTCACGGGCAGAAATATTCTCGCCGCCCCGGATGATGATGTCCTTTTTACGGTCAGTGATCACAATGGCGCCCTCTGGCGTTATATGGCCAATGTCTCCGGTATAAAAATAACCTCTTTTATCAATCGATTGGCGAGTCTGCTCCTCCTCACCATAACCCATCATCATCGCAGGGCCTTTGACCAGGATCTCTCCGTCAGCCCCCTGAGTTAATGGATCGCCCTCATCGTCAGCAATAATCACATCCCAGTTATTAATACGCCCATCTGTTGTTGCCGCGAGGGATTCCTCTTCTGGACGCATAAAGCCGGCCGTGATCAAAGGCGCCTCAGTGCAGCCATAGACCCTGAAGGAACGACAATTTGCCAATGCTCTATGGGCATCGCCGATCAGATTAGGTGGCACAGATGCACCACCGCAAGCAAAAAACCGCAGGGAGGGTAAGTCGAGAGAATCGCGCTTAGCCTTATCAACTAATTCCTGCAAAAATGGCGTTGCGCTGACACATCCTGTTGCCCCAACCTCGTCTATATAGGCTACAGCTTTATCGACGTCCCAACGCTCCATAAATGCCGTTTTACAGTCGCTGATAAACGCTTGCTCGATACCATTGGCAAAACCGGTAATATGAGTAACAGGTGAAGGCATCAACATAACATCCTCAGCACCAAGACCCCAAGCCTCAACACCATTGTCTATAGCGCATGCTAGGGACTGATGGGAATGCCTTACCGCTTTCGCGCGACCTGTGGTGCCAGAGGTGTACATTATGACTTTAACTGCAGCCATATCTGTAGGCTGCTTATCTGGTGCGGGGCCACCTCGCTGTCGAGTAAGATCCTCATACTGTATTACGCCGTCTATCGAATTCTCGTGCCGCACAGAAATTACATGCTGTAAATCTGGCAGTTGAGGAGATAAGCGCTCAATCATCTCAGAGAAATTATAACCGCGATAAGTCCCGGGAATAAATAAGCAGCGAGCGCGGCTATCGGCAAGAATAAAGGCCACCTCGCGATCTCGGTATATAGGTATCACTGGATTTACTACTAGCCCCAACCAAACAGCGGCGATATCAATAGCGACTGCTTCCCGCCAATTGGGCAGCTGAAAGCTCACCACATCACCAGCCTTCAAACCTAAATCAGACAATGAAGCGGCCAGTGACATTGCCTCCTCAAATATACATCCAAAATAAATATGGCTGCCATCTTCAACATAAATGGCGACCTCCTGAGGACAATTAGTCGCCTTCTCTTCGGCGTAATCAGCTAGGTTTTTAGTACGTAATTGCATTATCGACCCTTAATAATATTGGAGGCTGCTAACCTTTATACTGCAGGACTAGCCGGTCAACCGATAATCATCCAAGTGACTTTCCTTGAACAACTATGGCTTGCAAGTTAACTTAGTTAATAAAAACATACAACTTTGTTTTTATGTGAAAGTATATAAATATAGCTAGGGCAATGTAGCGGTTAAATTTGGTTCACCTGCTTGCCCTAAAGGGCTCATGCGTTACAGGTAAGCAGTGCTGTAGGATAATTAAGCATAAAGCGAACTGAAGGGCCATTCCAGCACTAAGGCTATACAGGCCTCTCTGGATAATTACTATATGTAATCTTGCATTTGCTATTATATTTGATAGGAAATAGGTTGAATTTTGTTGATGCTAGCGTTATATTCCATATTCGGTCAAATAAAAAGCAAGCTCGATTGTTTTTGTTGGTTTGCTGCGAGGTCTGATGGGAATTGTGAATCTAATCCAGATGCCCGCAACTGCTCTCATCACTAATATAATGATACATAAGGGGATAATATAATGAACTATCGAAACATCTTTAATAAGTCACTGCTACCGTCGTTGATTTCCGCACTTATTCTGCCCGTCTGCGCGGTCAGTGCATACGGTGCTACAGCTATAGAAGAAATTGTGGTTACAGCTCGTAAACGCCAAGAATCGATCCAAGATGTGCCCGTTGCTGTATCTGCAATCACTCCAGGTCAAATAGAGCGAGGTTCAATAACCAGCTCCCTTGACTTGGGCAAAATAGTTCCTAACGTGGAACTCCATGAAACCGTTATTGGCTCCGAATCTCTGAGCGCCTCAATACGAGGAATGAGCTACGACGATATTGAAAAATCAATAGAACCAACAGTTGGTGTTGCTATCGATGGTGTATTTATGGCCAGCAACTCAGGTGGTGTTTTCGATCTCTTCGACGTAGCTTCGGTGGAAGTTCTTCGCGGACCTCAGGGCACCTTGTTCGGCCGCAATACTATTGGTGGCGTTATCAGCGTCAATAGAACAGAGCCGACTGGTGAGTTTGGCATTAAATTAGAAGCCACAGCTGGCGATCAAGATATGACTGATATCAAAGGCATCATAAATATGCCTTTATCTGATAAGGGCGGCATTAAACTAGCATTCAAAAAAATCGACGCTGACTCTCACGTCTACAACACAACCTTGAATGCACGCCGGCCAATGAGAGATTCAGAGACTATGAGTGTCTCCGTGAAATATAACTTCACCGAAAACACATCGGCACAGCTAACCTTCGATAGTTACGATCACCACACCACTGCAGCCGACAACGTGTTTGTTGCAACTGGATTTCTAGCATCGATCGGATTTAACGCTGGTGCTGCTGCGTCAGAAGCAGCCAACTGGACGACTTCGCCTCAGTTGCTCCCTCTCACTGCTTATTTAGAGGGCGACAATACTACCTTGAAAGTAAACCATACCGGAGAGAACTACGAGATCAAGTATATTATGGGTATTATGGATTACGAAGAAGACGTAGATGAGGCCTCGTGGGGACTTCCTCAAGTATTTTTCCCGGTTGCTAGAGATCAAACCTTCAAACAGACCTCTCATGAATTACAGTATATTTCAGATTACGATGGTCCTATGAACTTTGTTGCTGGTCTGTACATATTAGAAGCTGATTCGAATATAACGTCAGGACCAATCCAAAACTTCGATGCACTGCACTTCCTTGATAGTACTGCATACTTTGGAGAAATGAGCTATGACATCAATGATCTATGGTCATTCACGTTAGGTGCTCGTTACACTGAAGAAGAGAAAGAGCTGAATAGCGCGTCTTATACTAGCAATGATGCAAGACTGAGCGACAGCAGAG
>JABILI010000080.1 GCA_018654575.1 Porticoccaceae bacterium | reverse complement strand
CGTCATCTAATACTAAACCATTAGGATCCAAAAAGAGCCTAAATAAATACTGATAGTCCGTGATTAGAGGTTAATAGGGTATAGAATGAATAGAGTAGAAATTTATACGGATGGTGCTTGTCGCGGGAATCCAGGACCCGGTGGGTGGGGTGCATTGTTGCGATTTGGCGATGATGAGAAAGAGTTATGTGGCGGTGAAGCTGAGACTACCAATAACCGTATGGAGATGATGGCCGTTATTCAAGCATTGTCTGCGTTAAAACGGCCTTGTGATGTCGTTTTAACCTCTGATTCAACCTACGTCCTAAAAGGAATCCAAGAATGGATGCCTAGCTGGAAAAAAAGAGGGTGGAAAACTGCGACAAAAAAGCCTGTTAAAAATGTTGATCTGTGGAAATTGTTAGATAATGCGATTCAGGGGCACACCATAGATTGGCAGTGGGTCAAAGGACATAGCGGTCATGCTGAAAATGAGATTGCTGACCAATTAGCGAATAGGGGTATTGACGAACTCTAGGGTTGTCGATCCTATACTAAAATTAACTCTTAAAGAAATATAGATAATGAGACAGATTGTTCTTGATACCGAAACCACTGGCTTAGAGACTTCTCAAGACCACCGAATTATTGAAATTGGTTGTGTTGAAATGGTTGACCGAAAGTTGACGGGCCGCCATTACCACCAATATATAAATCCTCAGCGTAAGATAGATGAAGGCGCAATGGAGGTGCATGGTATTACTGATCAATTTCTCGAAGACAAGCCTCTCTTTGAAGGTATAGTCTCTGATTTCTTTGAATTTTTAGACGGTGCCGAATTAATCATCCACAATGCATCTTTTGATATTGGCTTTATTAATCACGAGTCAAAAAAGTTGCATGGCAAGCACCAGCCTCTAGAGTCCCAGTGCAGGGTTATTGATACTCTCGCCCTTGCACGCCAGCGGCACCCAGGACAAAAAAATAATCTCGATGCCTTGTGTAAGCGCTATGGTGTGGATAACTCTCAGCGTCAGTTACATGGCGCTTTGCTGGATGCGGAGATTTTAGCAGATGTGTATCTGCTAATGACGGGAGGTCAGGTCAATTTAAACATTAATGACCAGTCAGACTCCGATAGCGGTGAAATGAACAAAATCTCAGTCATCCGACGACTTCCAGAGGATCGTCCCCCACTGAGGGTTGTTAAAGCTTCCGATGAAGAAATAGTAAGTCATGAGCAAAAGTTATCTGCCATCGTGGCCGCAGCTGGCCAATGTATCTGGCAAGGTTCTGGCGAATAGCGCTTTTTTATGCAGGATCTGAATCCTATTAATTTTCCGGCTAAGCTGCCATTGACGTCGAGACAGCTTGGACAGTTAAAGCTCGATCTCGTCAAGTCTGTGTCAAGTTCAGACTTGTTTCGTTTGATGAAGCGGGCGAGTCGATTTTCCCGATCAAGCATTAATGCTGAACTCGTGCCTAAAGAATGGAAGAGCTTTCAAGATGCCGTGAGGCACTCTCAGGAGAAGGTCCAAGCGCGGCAAAAAAACGTCCCCAAGATTCGCTTCCCAGATTTACCTGTTAGTGCTCGCTCTGAAGAAATCAGACAGCTAATTGAAGGCAATCAAGTAGTTATCATTGCGGGAGAAACAGGATCAGGTAAAACCACTCAGATACCCAAAATATGCCTTCAGGCGGGAAGAGGCGTGAAGGGTATTATTGGCCACACTCAGCCGCGCCGAATTGCAGCGCGCACTGTGGCTAATCGCATCGCAGAAGAACTTGAGTCGCCTTTGGGTAAGGCCGTTGGGTATAAGGTGCGTTTTGCTGATCAAACATCGTCTGACAGCTACATTAAATTAATGACAGACGGTATTTTACTGGCAGAAATACAGCGGGACAGATTTCTCAGTAAATACGATACTCTGATTATAGATGAGGCTCATGAGCGTAGCTTAAACATCGATTTTTTACTCGGCTATCTAAAGACGCTGTTGGTACAGCGAAACGATCTAAAGTTGATTATTACCTCGGCGACTATCGACATACAAAAGTTCTCAGCTCATTTTAACAATGCGCCTATTGTTGAGGTGTCCGGTAGGACTTACCCAGTTGACATTGTGTATAGCGACTTGGATGTTTTGGAGGGTGATCGAAATCAACAAATCGTTGATTGTTTACGTGACATCCAAGATACGCAAGAACAGGGCGATGTACTGGTTTTCCTAAGTGGTGAGAGAGAAATTCGTGAGGCGAGCCTAGCGCTTAGGCGCGCCCAATTCCACAATACAGAAATAGCGCCCCTTTATGCTCGATTAAGTCTGGCCGAGCAAAGTAAGATCTTTTCGCCACACAAGGGTAGGCGAGTTATTTTGAGCACAAATGTGGCTGAAACTTCTCTCACGGTTCCGGGAATTCGCTATGTCATCGATACGGGTCGTGCAAGAGTCTCTCGTTATAGCTTTAGGACAAAGGTTCAAAGGCTACCCATAGAGGCCATATCGCAGGCTAGTGCGAGTCAGCGTGCTGGACGCTGCGGTCGCGTCAGTGACGGCGTATGTTTTCGCTTGTACCAGCAGGATGACTTTGAGGGTCGACCCGAGTTTACTGATCCAGAGATAGTTCGTACTAATTTAGCAGCAGTAATTTTACAGATGTTGCAACTGCGGCTGGGCGATATTAGAAACTTCCCCTTCATTGATCCACCGGATAGTCGTTTGATAAACGACGGTTATAAACTCTTAGAAGAGCTCCAAGCAGTAACCCCGGATGGAAAATTGACCGCGGTGGGCAAGAAATTAGTGACATTGCCGGTAGATCCGCGATTTGCGCGCATGATCTTAGAGTCTGACAAGAACGGATCTTTAAATGAATTGATTATTATTACTAGCGGATTGAGCATTCAAGATCCTCGAGAGCGACCGGGAGATAAGCAGCAGGCTGCTGACCAAGCACATAAACAGTGGGCAGATCAAGACTCTGATTTTCTGTCACTACTCAACGTGTGGAATCACTTCGAAGAGAAGCGGAGCGATCTTTCCACGAACCAATATAGTAAATATTGCCGTTCTCAATATGTATCATTTATTCGAATGAGAGAGTGGCGTGATTTGCATCATCAGCTTCACAGCGCTTGCAGAGCCCTAGCCCTAAAAGAGAATCAGCAGGCTGCAGATTACGCTAGCGTTCATCGTTCACTACTGTCTGGTCTGCTGGGGCAAATTGGCACTCGAGAGGAAAAGTGGGAATTTTTAGGAACTAGAAATCGTAAGTTTTTCATATTTCCCGGATCTGGGCTTAGTAAGAAACCGCCAAAATGGGTCATGGCTGGATCCTTAATGGAGACGACCAAACAATATGCCTTAAATGCAGCAAAAATTGATTCCGCTTGGCTCGAGAGTCTCGCTGCGCATTTAGTTAAGAAAACTCATAGCGAGCCTTTTTATCATCAAAAATCGGGTCAAGTGATGGCCAGTGAGCGCCAAACCTTATTTGGCTTGTCCATCGTCGAGGGGAAAAAGGTCGTGTATGGCAATATAAACGCTTCTGAGGCGAGGAAGGTATTCATACAGCAAGCGCTAGTGGAGGAAGGGTATCGCGGTAAGGGGGTGTTTTATGCACATAATCACGCGCTAGTGTCAGAGCTCCAAGCGCTAGAGGATCGTTTTAGGCGCAGAGATCTCCTTGCAGAGCAGATGGTTATTTTTAGCCATTATGATGAGCGAGTTCCTGCATCCGTGTGTAATCTTCCGGCATTTGAAAAATGGCGTAAAACAGCTGAAAAAGCAGACTCGCAGTTACTGTTTATGAGCAAGGAGTCTTTACTTCTGCGTGGATTGTCTGATAGTGAAGAGGCGCAGTTCCCAGAGGTATTAGTCCATGAAGGACTCGAGTTTGATTTACGCTACCACTTTGAACCCGGTCATGCTGAAGATGGCGTGAATCTATTGATACCTTTGGCAGTACTTCATCAATTGCCACACTACCTTTTCCAGTGGTTAGTCCCCGGAATGCTTCGAGACAAGTGTATTGCTTTGATTAAGGGTCTACCTAAACATGTTCGTAGGCAGTTTATTCCAGTTCCTGATTATGTTGACAAGATTCTGCTTAATGTCAGCGCTCAAGACAGGCCCCTAACTACCGTATTGAGTGAGCAATTACAGCGATTGACGGGAATAAAAGTTGAAGAAACTTCCTGGAACTCGAACAACCTTGATAACTGGTATCAGATGAACTTTGCCTTGCAGAACGAAAAGGGCCAGTTAATCGCAATGGCCCGCAGCCTGCACCAGTTACAGGGAGACTTCAAACAACAGATTAAACAAAGTTTAGACCGGCCTTCTGAGCAGTCTATTGCGCGCAAAGGTATTCTTGAATGGGATTTTGATCAGTTGCCCGTTGAAGTAGAGTTACCCCGTGGCGACATGATCATTAAGGCGTGGCCCGCACTCCAAGATAATGGTGAATCTACCTCTATAGAGCTAGTTGATAATCCTTTGATAGCCGAGCAAATATCTCGGAATGGACAGCTCAGGTTAGCCTTGTTAAGAGGGAAGGAGCAACATAAGTATCTATCGAAGAATCTCTTGAGGGGTAAAGAGCTTGCTCTCAAGGCAGCGACTTTGGGCCCTCGAGACGATATGGTCACAGCTATTATTGAAGCGAGTTTTCAGCAGGCTATATTCTCGAGCGGGATTGTTATTCGCGATAAACAGGGGTTTGAAAAAAGTTATTCTACGGGCATTCCCCAAGTAGTGGGTATTGCACAGCAGCATGCGGTGCAGATTGATAGTGTTTTGACTGAACTGCATGAACAGCAAAAGCGATTACGAGGACTTGATTTATTGGCGGTTGATGCGCAGCTTGATATTGCCCGACAGATGAGTTGGTTGTTTTCTAGCGATACACTTCGTAGAGTAAAACCCGAGAACACTCAGCAGTACCCTCGATTTGTGAAGGGAATCAGCATACGAATCGATAAGCTCACGTCCCAAGCCGTTAAAGACCGTGAACACATAAGTGAATTACGCTCGTTTGCCCTTGGCGTTGAGGAATTACAAGAAAAACAGCAACTACTTACCGCGGATTTAGCCGACTCATTGCTAGATTTTCAGTGGTTACTAGAAGAATATAGGGTCTCTTTATTTGCCCAACAGCTGAAAACGCGAGTGCCAGTTTCCGCAAAGCGTTTAACTAAGCGTTGGTCGACTATATTGAACCAGTTAAAAATACTTTTGCCTGATTATCACTAGTCTACTAATCTATCGGTTACGTAATGAAAAGCGATGCACGAGTAAAGTTAACTCGTTACAGCGATAAGAGGCACCGGTTATTTTTTATTACAGGTGAATACCTATGGGTACCAATATTAACCAAGATTGTCGCTTGGCTTGCCTCTCCGCGGTATACAATTGTGTACCTAGGCAGGCAGTGCTAGTAGAATGGTGGGAAAAGTTGAATGCCAAAATTGCCCATTTAGGAAATTTTCAGGAAAGACATGTTTAAAGTACTGACAATTATTACTCTGTTTTTTATATCGGCAACTAGTTTTGCTGACGAAGAGAAAAACCCTGATCCACTAGAGGGTTTGAATCGCGGTATTTGGAGTTTTAACGAGACGGCCATTAATAGTGTCGCGCGACCCGTGGTTGATATATACGAAGCTGTGACACCAAAGCCGGTCCGCAACGGAATAGTGAACTTTTTCGGTAACCTTAATGAAATTCCAAATGCGGCTAATAGCTTGTTGCAGGGAAAAGTGAAACAGGCCGCCAATGACACGGGTAGGTTCTTGATCAATACAACTCTTGGTTTGGGTGGTCTGTTTGATGTTGCTAAGGGCGTAGGCTTGCATGCCGGAGAAGGGGAAGACTTTGGTCAGACGCTTGCTGTTTGGGGCGTTGGGGATGGCCCTTATCTCATGCTGCCCTTCATTGGGCCGACAACACTGCGTGATGCTCCAGCAGACTTTATTGACAGCTTTCTCGATCCTTTCACATATTCGGATAAACTGGCACTTAGGGCTGGCGTAAAAGGGATGAGCATGATCGCTGAGAACGGTTCTTATCTAGAGCAATTAGACGTTATTTCTGGTGATAAATATCTTTTTATCCGGGATGTCTATCTGCAAAATAGAGAGTATGTTATTAATGACGGGGCCATTGAAGATGATTTCGGTGACTTAGATGATTATTAAAGTGTCATAATGGCCTCGGTAAACTGACGAAAGTTAGATAGCGACATTGCTATAAAAAATATAAGAAACTGATAAGTCGGATGTACCATGACTGCAATTAACAGCCTTGTTATTCTCGTCGGAGAGAATGAGGCCAGGCTCACATCTCTTCAAAAAGCGGTCCAAAGCTGCGACAGGTCCTGCGTGCTTGCGTCCGATATGGCAGAGATGGTGGCTACTTGCGAAGATTCTATTTCTCAACTAGTTGTTTTTGTTTCTTCAGATACGTCTGGTGAAATGCTCGAGCATGACAATGCTTTAAAAGCAGTATTGTCTAAGTACCTCATGGTTGTGTGCTTGCATGAACCTTCTGTGAGATCGGTCGCTAGCTATTTCCGCCATGGGGCTGCAGATGTTTGGTCTGACGGAATATCTCAAAAAGACCTGACTGAATCCCTCTCTCGCATTCAAGACATTGCCTCTACTCGTGTTCAGCGTCATCAATATAGCGGTGATTTGGAGAAAACAAACCTAGATCTTCAAGAAAGCTTGCGGGTTCTCAAACAAGATCAGATTGCTGGGCTTGAAGTACAAAAAAGCTTGATGCCTGAAAGCCCTTTGACGGTTGGTGATTATGAAATATCACATTCGGTCACACCATCACTTTATCTCAGTGGTGATTTTATAGGTTACAACTTTGTCTTGGAGCGTTATTTACTGTTTTATTTCGCAGATGTGTCTGGTCATGGATCGTCGTCTGCCTTCGTGACTGTGCTGTTGCGCTTTATGATTGGGCGGGTTATTCGCCGTCATATTACGGAAAACGATCATACAGCCCTTAAATCGGCGCCAGAAGGTCTTTTAGAACACATTAATAACCAAATTTTGGCGACGGGATTGGGCAAACATTTGACGGTGGTGGCTGGCTGTTTAGATACAGAGACCAGCAAGCTACGATATGTCGTGGGCGCCCAGCTACCGAGGCCCATAATGATTGTAGATGGCAAAGCAGATTACTTGCCAGGTAAGGGAAAGCCGGTGGGCATATTTGAAGATGCGGTCTGGGACGTTGCAGAGATACAATTGCCAGAAAGGTGCGCGTTAGTTCTATTGTCTGATGGGGTCTTTGAGTTGGTGCCTGATAAAGAATTAGCCGACAAAGAGAAAACGTTGTTGGAGTTTTTGGCCACCAGTTCAAACTCGATAGAAAATTTAAAAGGTGCGCTATCGGTTGATTTTATTGAGGCTCCCCAAGATGACGTGTCGATGTTGTTACTGACGAGAGGGATGTAGGGTGAATACGGGCAAAATTCTTGTAGCAGATAGTATGGGCGATTATCTGCTCAAGCTTTCTGGCGACGTGAGAGTGACGCTGTGCGGAACATTGAATCGACATATTGAGACTATTTTTGGGAGCAAAAATGTTAAACAAGTTGTTGTCGATATGTTGGACGCCGATTGCTTAGATAGCACTACATTGGGGCTACTTGCAAAATTGGGGCTGCACTGTCGCAAGCAGTATGGTATCAATATTCAGGTTTTTTGCGAAAATGCGAGTATTCTCCGCACTCTAGAACACATGAGTTTTGACGAGATTTTCGATATCTTTCAAGACGTGCCTGAAATAAAAGAACATTTGAGTTTGCACAATATAGGCGTTGAAACATTAGAAATTGACGATATTCGACGTCAGGTTTTAGACGCGCATAAACTACTGATCGAACTGAACCCAGGAAACAGCGCAGAGTTCACCGACTTGATCAGCGCGCTTGAATCAGATCGCTAACTCAGCTACTTTCCTGAGCATTGAGCTTGCAACGAATATACTCGCTATGCCGAATATGCATTAAATCAGCTACTCTCCGGATTATATTTTCTTCATGCTTATCTAAGTGCCCATCAGCATAAGCAACACGCCACATCGCCGTCATTAGCGATAGCTTTTTCTCAATATCAAAGTGCTCATTAATCTCACGCGTAAATTGATAAAGTGACGTTGCTTCTGTGACCTCTTCACGAGAAAGACTGATCAACTCACCAACCTCCTCTGCACTCAAATCGAGCATTCGAGATAAGGTTTCTGCAATTGAATTCAGCTCTTGCTCATCAAGATTGCCATCAATCACCATGACCTCTATCAATAGAGCAGCCATAGCAAGTTGATCCGCACTGGCTGATTCTGATTCAGATTCTAAAACTTTTTTTGAGAAAAAATTCTTTATTTTATCAATCATTTATCTATTTCTTTTAGCCAAGTTTCTAGTTTAATTTGATCGGCAACAAAGCTTCGTATTCCGTGAGAAAGCTTTTCAGTAGCCATGGGATCATTATTAATTTCATAACGAAATGCACTCTCATCACCCAAGTTATATTGGATGGAACTGCCGGTATTAGCGGGGTCAAGCTTTCGCTCTAGAATCCCAAAATCGTCATCGAGCGCTTGCAATAATTGCGGGCTAATTGTGAGTCGGTCACAGCCTGCTAATTCGGTGATCTCATCAGTATTTCTAAAGCTTGCCCCCATCACCACAGTGTTATATCCAGATTGTTTGTAATAGTTATAAATCTGCGTGACTGACTGAACCCCGGGGTCTTCATTGGGCGCATACTCAGTCTTGTCGGTATTGGCTATATACCAATCTAAAATTCGACCGACAAAGGGAGAAATTAGAAACGCACCCGCATCTGCTGCTGCGGCAGCTTGTGTAAAGTTAAAAAGTAAGGTCAGATTACAGTTGATACCTTCCTTTTCAAGTCGCTGCGCTGCGCGAATACCTTCAAAGGTTGATGCCATTTTGATAAGAACACGCTCTTTCCCAATACCCGCTTGCTCGTATAGCTCAATTAGCTGTCGCGCTTTGGTAATGGACCTTTCAGTATCAAAGGATAATCGAGCATCGACCTCCGTTGAGACGCGTCCGGGGATAACATTGATAATCTTTTCACCAATACCGACCGCTAATTTGTCTATACAGAGAGATAATTGCTCATTACTGGATAGTTTTCCCTCAGAGACAGACGCAATGACCTCTCTTACTAGACTCTCATAGGCGGGCATCTGAGCGGCTTTTAATATCAGTGATGGGTTAGTCGTGGCATCTTCAGGAGAATACTGACTAATCGCCTCAAAATCGCCAGTATCGGCAACGACAGTCGTCATTTCTTTTAATTGTGCTAGTTTACTGCTATTGCTCATTTGTTCATGGCTCCTGAAGTGGCTTTTAATGCTGTCGTTAAAACATCAATCGTCGCAGTGGACTTATAGGCATTCTCGCTAATATGCCGCCTAAATAGCCGTGCACCGGGCATGCCGTGGAATAACCCCAAAATATGGCGTGTCATGGCATGCAGTTTAGTGCCCTTACTCATCTCATTATCTATGTAATCAAGAAATTGTTCAGCGATTTTTTCACGGCTCTTAACCGGATGACTAGCGCCATAGATATCTTGATCAACAGTAGCCAATATATAGGGGTTGGTATAAGCCTCTCGCCCCATCATTACGCCATCTAAATGATTCAAGTGCTTCATAGATTGCTCAAGGGTGGTAATCCCCCCATTGATGATAATTTCGGCGTCGGGGAAATCACGCTTTAATTGATAAACACGATCATAGTTAAGCTCAGGGACTTCTCGGTTTTGTTTTGGACTTAGGCCTTTAAGCCATGCTTTTCGCGCATGTACTACAAATGTGCTGCAACCGGCGTCAGACAGGGTGCCAACAAACTGGCACAAAAAGTCATAAGAATCATAGTCATCGACCCCAATACGGTGCTTTACGGTCACCGGCAGGTCTACTGCGCCTCGCATGGCGGCAACGCAATCAGCGGTAATAGCCGCATTTTTCATCATAACGGCCCCGAACATGCCACTCTGCACGCGATCACTGGGGCAACCGCAGTTAAGATTTATTTCAGCGTACGCATATTGTTCAGCCAGTTTGCATGCAGCCGCTAAATCACCAGGATTGCTTCCACCTAATTGCAATGCAACGGGGTGCTCTTCCGCATTCATCGCCAAAAAACGTTCGGTGTCACCGTGCAATATGGCACCCGTAGTAAGCATTTCGGTATAAAGAACGACGTGTTGGCTAACTAAACGTAAAAAGAACCGACAGTGCCTATCGGTCCAGTCGAGCATGGGCGCAACGCAAAATCGTCGGTTGGGTAGCTGAGAATTCAATTCGGGCAAGGGTTGCAACTCTGAAGACTAAGGTTGTGGGACGAGTATTGTAAAAGTCTTATCCTTAAAAGTCTTCGAAAATTGATTATAACAACATAGATCGTGATTTTTAGTGTATCCCTCTGCTTATATTTAGAATATCAATATGAAGTGGTCATTACTCCCAGTAAATTCCCTTGCCTGTTACTATCATCAGCCGTGCATTTACACTACTATCGCGGTTTCATAGGATAAAATTCTAGTTAAAACAGGACAATAAAAATGCGAGAAAGCAGTGTGCCAATAATGGCGATTAGAAATGGTTTGTTTTTGTTGGTTACAGGCCTGCTGGTTAGCTTTTATTCCACCTCAGTCCTGGCTCACGCAGATCATGACAAAGCTCGATTTGTCGCTGCTACTGGTATCGATAGTGGCAAGTGCGATGACGCCGCACAGCCCTGCAAAACCGTTAACTATGCCGGATTGCAGTCCAACAAGGGCGATACTATTCGTATGGCTGGAGGCAACTATAACGTCGAAGATGTAGATACGCTGTTTTATCTGCTTAGTGATCTTGTTCCTGTAAAAGGCCTGTACAGCGAAACATCTGCGTTCGCAAAAACCGATCCCAATAACATTACACGTCTAACCGGCGTGCCACTGGAATTTGCGGATAAATTAGCCAGTAAAGGCTTTACTGTGATCGTTGATACGAAGGGTCTTGATAATGAAAAGACTCGAAATATTCGTGAAAAAATGCAGGTCTATGAGCGACTGAAAGAAGCTAAGCCTGCGACTGTCTGTGACAACGGCTTTGCAGGCGATCATGCTTGTGAAAAGATGGATCTACTGGCTCACGTACCTCTATCTAGCTTCTCAACTAATCCCTCTGGCGCAAATGATGTATGGGGCTTTTATGATGTAAATGATGACCGCGAATACGCGATCATGGGACTGCGCAATGGCGTGGGCGTAGTAGAGGTAACGGACCCCGAGTCACCGCGTATGGTCGGTAGTATTTCTAGCCAATCAACCACATGGCGCGACATCAAAGTTTATCAACACTTCAGCCTTGAAAGTGCAAGATGGGAGAGTTACGCCTATGTTACAGCCGATAGCGCATCGGTTGGCACTATGATCATAGATTTGCGATCTCTACCTGAGACAATTTCTGTTGCCGAGTCAGATTCAAGCGATATCAGTGCGCACAATGTCTATTTGAGTAATGTTGATTACTCATTAGGCGTTGCACTAAATGGTGTAGAGCCCTACCTACATATTGCGGGTTCAAACCGGAAGGGCGGCTCTTTTAACACCTATAGTTTGGATAACCCTCAGTCACCTGTCTCGATCTATCAGAACGGCTCATCTTCCCGGACGAACTATACTCATGATGTCAGCTCTATGGTGGTGACGGATGAGAGAAAGGATACGCAGTGTGTTTCGGGTGGGCCTCATTGTGAGATTTTCTTTGACTTTAATGAAGATAACTTCCAGATTTGGGATAAAACGCAAAACAGCGCTCCAGCGCGATTAAGCACGACCTCTTATAAGAATGTTTCTTATGTTCATTCCGGCTGGTATACAGAGGATAAGCAGGTTGTGCTTGTTCACGACGAATTAGACGAGATGGATTATGGCCTTAACACGACGGTCCGCTTATTTGAGATGTCAGACTTCAGGGCGCCTTCTCTTTTATCAACCTGGACGGGCCCAACTGGGGCTATCGATCACAATGGTTTTGTTCGTGGTAATCGTTACTACATGTCCAATTACACGCGAGGCATGACTGTTCTAGATATCTCGGATACCTCTGACCCAAAGGAAATAGGGTTTTTTGATACCTTCCCGATATCTGACAATACGTCGTTTAATGGTGCGTGGGGTGTGTACCCTTATTTGCCCAGCGGCGTTGTTTTGATTAGCGATATCAGCAGTGGGCTTTATGTTGTTCGCGATAATACCCTTGATCCAGAGCAGGGTAACGTTAGTTTCAACGCCCAGACGTATGTGGTCGAAGAGGGCGCTAGCGCAATAGTGTCTGTTGAACGAAAGAGTGGTAGCGCCGGCGCTGTCAGCGTGAAATGGGAAATGTTAGCGGGATCCACTGATGACGACGATTTGGCCCTTGAGTCTGGCACCCTTAGTTGGAGTGACGGTGATAGCCAAAGTCAGGCCATCACTATTCCCGTAACTGCAGATACCCGTAGCGAGCCAAAAGAAAGTCTATTTATTCGACTGCATGACCCTGAGGGGTCGCTGTCTCTTGCGTCTCCAAGCATTGCCATTATCTCTATAAAGCTTAGCGAAGGTACGACTGTTCCAAATGAAGCGCCTGTGGTTGATGCCGGTGCCGATATGACGGTAAACACGGGCACGACAGTCAGTTTGGAAGGTTCGGCTACTGACTCTGACAGCACTAATCTAACCTATGCCTGGGAGCAGGTGTCGGGGGCAACAGTCACCCTTGGTCAGGCTGACACAGCGACTGCAGAGTTCACTGCACCTAACTCAGCAGCAGAGTTGAGCTTTAGCTTGACGGTGACCGATGACATGGGTGGCGCAGATTCAGACACAGTGGCGGTTAATGTTGTTCTACCACCGCCTGTTGTCACCCCGCAAAAAAGTGGCGGTGGTGGCTGCATTGTGACGACTGGCAGCACAAAAGATTCGTCACTGCCGATTCTGCTGCTAATAGCGGGGTTGTTGATGGCGAGACGGCGTTATCTGGTTGGTTAGTACGCCGCTTGTCTTAAAGGGCGGGTATTAGCTGCTTTTTACAGACGTGGGGGGCAGGGGTGCATCTCTATTAATCAGCTGATCTGGAACAGTAGCGACCGTCTAAAGTGATCCTTTTAGGGCTGAAAACCGTTACACTTCCGCTATGGCTTTCGATCATCAACCATTTTTAAAATCGCTTACCCAACGCCCAGGTACCTATCAGATGCTTGATGGTGATGGACAAGTTTTGTATGTGGGCAAAGCAAAAAACTTAAAGAATCGTGTCGCTAGCTATTTCCGAAAGACCGGACTAACACCAAAGACAGCGGCGCTGGTCAAACGTATTGTTCAAATCGACGTAACTGTCACCGAAACTGAAACCGAAGCGCTGATCTTAGAGCACAACCTAATAAAACAATATCG
>JABILI010000079.1 GCA_018654575.1 Porticoccaceae bacterium | reverse complement strand
CACCCCTTGATATCCCAGGGCTGGAGGCCATCTGGCTAGATGGTGTTGACGATATTTTTACGGAATATACCCTAGGGCTAGATGGAACGCTGTTTACATTACCGCCAAATTCATCAGATATTATTAAAGTTCGATCCAAATTATAAGTTTAAATGCTTGTTTATTATTCAGCAATCTATAGCAACAAGTAGACTTTTTGGAAAGCTCACTAATTGTTTAAGTAATTCAAACATGGCAAAATAAGGGACCGATTGCTTCGCGTCGGTCATTGGTCAAACCCTTACAAAGGCTTAATAAATGACTCAGTCTCAACCTGCCGGCCAAGCTCCACAGGATAAGTCAGATGGCAGATTACTGCGAAGCAAGAAAAGTCGCCGACTCATTATTGAAGCCATTATTGAATTGATAGACGAGGGCTTTTTAATACCAACCGCACAACAAGTGGCGGAACGTGCAGACGTTGGAATTCGCTCTGTATTCAGGCACTTTGATGACATGGATGATATTTTCGAAACTGCTAACGAGATTATCTTTCAGGATACAAGGCCTTTGTTTGTTGGCGGCGATCGTTCTGGCACTCTTGACGTCAGAATAATGCACTGCACAAAGCAGCTGACTGCTGGCTATGAGACGGTAAAAAACTTTATGCTCTCTGGGAGAGTTCGCATATGGAACACTCCTGTCATTCAAAAGAATTACACCCTTAACAGTAAACGTCTTCAAAAAGAGTTAGAGAATTGGATTCCGGAAATTCTCGAGTTAGCTGAGTGTGACAAACAATGCGCCTATGCCCAGGCCTCTTTTGATTTTTGGTACCGGTTACGTAAAGGTCAGCAGGTTGCGGAAGCGGATTGTATAGAAATTATTGCACGTCAATTAAGACAGTTATTTCCTTAGTCTAAAAACTCGCGTTTAGTGACCCATAATTCTCAAACAAAGTCACAATCCCTAATGCCTATATGGTATAAATCGAGGGAAGCGTAATTAGTGGATTCGCTAGGAGTTAAGAGGGGGCATAATGAAGAATAAAGTCGCACTCATTATTGGTGCCGGTGACGCTATCGGCAGCGCTATAGCGCGTAAATTCTCACAACGCGGCCTTACTGTATGCCTCACTAGGCGCAACGAAGAAAAACTTCAACCTTTAATCGATGAAATAACTGCAACGGGAGCTGATGCTTTTGGCTTTGCTTGCGATGCGCGAAAGGAAGACGCTACTGAGTCGCTCTTTTCGAATATTGAAGAAAATATAGGCGAAATTGACGTTGTGGTTTTCAATGTGGGCGCTAATGTTCCCATGGGCATACTAGAAACAGACAGTCGAAAGTTTTTCAAAATATGGGAGATGGCGTGTTTTGCCGGGTTCCTAAATGGTCGTGAAGCGGCTCGGTATATGACCAAAAGAAAGCGTGGAACTATCCTATTTACCGGAGCAACAGCCAGCGTACGCGGATCGGCTGGATTCGCAGCTTTCGCTAGTGCAAAGCATGGTCTTCGCGCTCTAGCACAGAGCATGGCAAGAGAATTAGGTCCAAAAAACATCCACGTGGCGCATATCGTTATTGATGCGGCTGTCGATACCCAATGGATTAAAGACAATCTCCCTACCTATGAACAACGAAAAGCCGTGGACGGGATCGTTAAGCCTGATGACTTGGCCACAAATTATGTGACTCTCTATGATCAACCACGTAATGCATGGACCTTCGAACTTGATATACGTCCATGGGACGAAAAATGGTAGGAGAAACCAAATGACAAAAACAGTAGAATTTTACTTTGATGTAGGAAGCCCTACAGCATACCTAGCTCATAAGCGCCTACAGCAACTGAAACAACAATATGACTGCATAATTGATTATAACCCTGTTCTTCTTGGGGGCTTATTTAAAGCATCTGGAAATAGCTCACCCGTCATGGTTCCCGCAAAGGGACGTTACATGATGGTGGATGACCTACCCCGATTCGCCAAGCTATATGATGTTCCTCTAAACAATAACCCTCACTTTCCTATCAATACGCTAAATCTAATGAGAGGCGCTGTAGCTCTGCTAGATGGCGAGTATTTTGAAACCTATATTGATGCGGTTTTTAATGCCATATGGGTCGACAGCAAGAATATGGCCAATATCGAGACTGTCAGTGAAGTGCTTAGCTCCGCCGGGTTGAATCCACAGGCTATTTTAACCTCGACACAGAGTCCAGATGTCAAAGAAACCCTAATAACCAATACTGGTAAGGCTGTCGAAAGGGGTTTATTTGGGGCACCAACAATGTTTATGGATGGAGAAATGTTTTTTGGTCAAGACAGACTCCAATTTGTTGAGGCTGCCTTACAGCAAAAATCTTAAAACTCTAAAGCAATATTAATTAAAAAGTTTTTAAAGGAAAACTATATGAGACTGCTTTCTCTCTTTGCCTTAACCTTTGCACTTAGCAGCAATGTTATTGCTACGCAGACACCACAAACAGTCAATCAACAAGGTATTGTCGAGCCAGGTGGAGAATGGTTGAGCTATGGGCGCACCTATCGTGAACAGCGTTTTAGCCCACTGGATAAAATAAACCGCGATAATATTGATGAGCTAGATTTAGCGTGGTCGTTTAAATTTGATACTGCACGGGGCATGGAAGCAACGCCCATAGTCCACAATGGCATCATTTATGTCAGTACTGGCTGGAGTCACGTTCACGCGCTGGATGCTCGAACGGGTGCAGAATTGTGGCATTACGACGCCAAAGTACCTAAAGCACAGCTAGCCAAGACATGTTGTGGACCGGTCAACCGCGGTGTAGCCATATGGCAAGACAACGCCGATGCGCCTCTGCAAGTCTTCTTTGGTGCTCTAGATGGCAGATTGATCGCTTTGGACGCTGCAACGGGCGAGGAAAACTGGTCCATTCAAAGTACCCCGACAGATGGCAATTATAGTGTTACTGGTGCCCCGCGGATTGTTAAGGGCATGGTAATCATCGGTAACGGTGGCGCTGAATTAGGTGTGCGCGGCTACGTTAGTGCTTATGACGTTAACACCGGCGAGATGAGGTGGCGCTTTTACACTGTACCTGGTGACCGGAATAAACCTCAAGAGAGCCCCGCCCTAGAGGCTGCACTTGAAACATGGAGCGGTGATGAGTGGTACAAGCTCGGCGGTGGTGGCGGCACCGCATGGGACTCACTGGTGTATGACCCAGAGTTAGATTTACTTTACATTGGCACCGGTAATGGATCCCCTTGGAACCGTGATCTGCGCAGTCCTGGCGGCGGAGATAATCTATACCTCAGTTCGATTGTGGCTCTGCGGCCAGATACGGGCGAATACGTATGGCATTATCAAGTCACCCCTGCAGACAACTGGGACTACACGGCAACTCAACAGCTAGTGTTAGCCGAACTAGAGATCAATGGAGAGTCACGCTCAATCATTATGCAGGCGCCAAAGAATGGTTTTTTCTATGTACTGGATCGCAAAACAGGGGAGCTATTGTCTGCCGATAAATTTGGTAAAGCGACCTGGGCCACACATGTCGATATGGAAACTGGCCGCCCTGTCGAGAGTAAATTCGCTGACTACCAAAAGAATGGTGGTAGCTACATTTGGCCATCTCCCTATGGTGCTCATAACTGGCAACCCATGTCGTTTAGCGCAAAAACTGAACTGATGTACATTCCTGTGCAAAGCATTCCCGCCTACTTTAGTGCGGGAAAAGAGGTCATGTATCGGGTGAATCGATGGAATACTGGTGTCGACTTAAACACTAATCGTGACCCAAGAAGCTGGGTTGCGGGCAGAGCATCTATGGATGCACTTATTTATGGTGAGTTAGTGGCCTGGGACCCTATTAAGAAACAACGAGCCTGGCAGGTACACCACGCCAAACCGTCTAATGGGGGCATTTTAAGTACCGCTGGCGATTTAGTTTTTCAGGGTACCTGGGATGGTACGTTTGTAGCCTATGACGCCTATGATGGCGAAAAGCTATGGCAATACAAGTCTGACAGTGCAGTACTTGCAGGCCCAATGACATTTGAGCTTGATGGCGAACAATATATTGCCGTTGCTCAGGGCAGCGGTGGCACTGTTATGATCACCGTTGGCGATGAGCTTCAGCGTAATAAAAGCAACCAAAACAAACTACTTGTCTTTAAGAAAGGACAATTTAATCAAACAAAACCAATCGCTAATGAAGAACTAACAACGATCCGTGCGCTTGGTCATGCCGCCAATACGGACCCTGAGCTGATCAAGCTAGGTGAATCCATATACCACAACAACTGTGGCTCCTGTCATGGCATCAACGCTTTGAGCAACTACATTGTGCCCAACCTTCGGTATATGAGTGAGCAAACTCACAATGATTTCGCATCCATAGTTATTGGTGGAGCGCGCACCCACAAGGGGATGATCGGCTTTTATGAGACACTTGGGGTGGACGAGGTTGACGCTATACATGCTTATCTGGATGACAAACAGCAGAACTTGTCTGATCGGGTTGAGCTTACTACCTTACAAAAAATTGAGTATTGGTTTAACTTCTGGATGGCCAAGCTAGGTGCAATGTTCCCAGAACTTTTGAATGCGACTCGCGCCTACATAATGTAGCCATAAAAAAACCTGACCAGCAGCATCGGCTAGTCAGGTTTTTTTACTACAGCAATCCGCTACAGCATCAACTCGCCACTTTTAGCATGCTTCCTGACTATCTCTGGGCAAGTAAAGCGCTCACCATAAGCATCAGTAAGCTCATCACAGCGAGCCGCGAACTTATCAAAACCATAGGTATTTACGTACTGAATCAGGCCGCCGGTGTGAGCTGGCGCGCCAATCCCCATAATTGAGCCAATGTTACCGTCTGCAACCGATCTCAAGACGCCAGTTTCAAGACATTTAAGCGCCTCTATCACTTGACGGAACATCAATCGGTCTTTGATATCTTCGTCAGACACGTAGGTATCGTCTTTGTAATATAGATCGTACAAACCGGGCCAGATATTCTTCGATCCATCAGCATGGTACTCATAGTATCCGCCGCCATGATGACGCCCGCCACGGCCATTTTCAGTGACCATATCGTTGATCACCCTGCGCATCACATCACCATTACTCCACCTATCCTCTACACCCATTGCAGCCCAGGTTTCACCTGCCTTGCGTGCTAACTCTAGGCTCGTCTCATCAGCCACCTGGAGAGGGCCGACAGGCATGCCGATCGCCCTACCCATGTTATCGATCTTGACCGGATGTACGCCCTCCACCAAAAGGTGAGCACCTTCGTCAATATAGGTGCCAAAAGTACGAGAAGTAAAGAAGCCCAAAGAGTCATTGACCACTATCGGTGTCTTGCGTATTTGCTGAGCAAAGTCGAATGCTTTGGCGAGTGCTTCATCGCTAGTATTCTCACCCATGATGATTTCGATCAACGGCATTTTATCCACCGGTGAGAAAAAGTGAATGCCAATAAAACTCTCTGGCTTTGCGGCCGCTTCAGACAACTGAGTTATCGGCAGCGTTGAGGTGTTGGACCCCCAAAAGCCATCTTCTGACAAATACTGTTCAGTTTTGGCCACAATCTTGTTTTTCAACTCCATGTTTTCAAACACGGCCTCTATAATCAAGTCACAGCCTCTTAGATCTTCATCTTCCGCCGTAGGCGTAATAAGTCCTAGTAACGTATCAGCCTGGGACTGAAACATTTTTCCACGCTTGATTGCCTTGTTCACTAAAGCTTCTGAATACGCCTTGCCTTTATCAGCCGCCTCTT
>JABILI010000078.1 GCA_018654575.1 Porticoccaceae bacterium | reverse complement strand
ATAAAAAAGAGGGTAAATTCGTAGGAGAAAACCCTGAATAATAATCAAGCGCCCATGCCAAAAATGATGATAGAAGCAGTAATTGGTTGAAAGTTACAGATATTTGTCTAAACTGAAATCATTGCTATACATTAATACTCGGTTTTACATATAGATAAGTACATCAGTTTTAGATTAATAAGTAGCAGAGTTGTGGGTCAGTTAATGTTTACATTAAGCGACTGCAGAATTGCTATTAGAGGGTTTAGAATGATTCGATCGCTTAGTAATGGCTTGGAAATATTGATATATTTAAATAGAAGAGACACGGCTAGTGCCGGTGAGCTATCCACCGAACTATCCATCCCTAGAGCCACCGTTTATAGAATTCTTAGCACCTTGGTTGAAAAGGGTTTTGTTTACCAGCATCCGGATGATCAGCTCTTTCATATGACGCCAAAAGTAAGAGTATTAAGTGATGGTTATACTGACGAGGATCAACTTTCCAGTATTAGTAGGCCTTATTTATTGAACTTGACTAAAATATTACGGTGGCCTGTCGCTCTGGCTTGTATCGAGGGCGTTGAGCTCGTATTGCGAGATAATACCGATAAAGCTAGTCCATTGGCGATAGAACATTTTAGTAGCGGCTACCGCGTCCCTCTTTTAGGCAGTGCATCTGGTCCATGTATTCTTGCGAACCTACCTATTTTGAGACAGCGAGATATTTTAACGGTGCTTAGTAAAACAGGGCGGTTACATGATCAAAGCGATAATGATATTACGCATATTATTCATGGTTTAAAAAAAATCAAGAAACAAGGTTATTCTATTCATAGCCGCCAACGTGCCAAAAATTACGTTGGTTATGTGCGTATTTCAGATCTGACGTCCATATCAGTGCCTATCGCAGGACAAACAAACAATGCTGTTGGCGCAATTACCATCAGGTATGCGACAGATGCGCTAACAAGAGAAAAGGCATTAGATGATTTTATGCCTCTTATGGCAAAAACAGCGTCTGATATCAGTAAAAAAGTTGCTGCCAATGATGTTCTTGAAGAATCTTTGGTTGCTTTAAATTAGTGTACGCCACTGAGCATGGTCGTCGATGTTACCGCGAACAAGATCGAAATAATCGCGACTAATTCGCTGAGTTAAGGGACCCACTGAACCATCACCAACCTCAAAATGATCAATAGATGTTACAGGAATGATTTCTTGTCCTGTACCACAAAGAAAGGCCTCTTCGGCAAAGTAAAGTTCACTTCGATCAATGCTCCGTTGCACAACTTCTAGTCCGGTGAGTTCTTTGTAGCGGGTTATAATTGTGTCGCGAGTAATGCTTTCCAAAATATTACTGGAGCAGGAAGGTGTTGTCAGTACGCCATCTCTGACCATGAAGAAACAGGCAATAGGTGCTTCAGATACATAGCCATCAGGCGTTAACATTAGAGCTCCATCGTAGCCATCAGCCTTAGCTTGATGCACGGCTAAGCGAGCATTGTGGTAGTTAGCAGTCGCTTTTATTCTTGGTGGGCTGGCATTGTCCGATAGCCGCCGCCAAGAACTTACACCAAGGCTCATACCAGTCTCAGCAAACTTTGGCTTAGATCGAGGCATTGCTGCAGCGGTAAAACCGACCGGTCCGGTGGTGGCTAACAGTCCCTGTCCTTCAATATAAACTAAGAGCCTAATGTAGACATCTGAATCTGGTTTGTTTGCCTTGATTAGATCGGAGAGACATTTTCTGAAATATTCTGTCTCGTAGGTTTGATCAAAGCGCATTACTTTCATGCCAGCCTGTAGGCGTTTTATATGGTCATCAAGTCGAAACAAAGCAAACTCTTTTGTCTCCGGCATATAATATGCGCGCAAGCCCTCAAATACGGTCGTCGCGTAGGTTACCGCTAGAGATAAAGGGTGAATCTGCGCGTCAGCATAAGGCATCAGTTTCCCATTCATCATGATTATGTCGCTGGTCCACATATACAGTAATCTCTTTATTGAGGCTATTAACTTAGCTCTAAGGCGTCACTAACGATTAACGTGGCTAGCTTTTCCATATTTTTTAAACTGCGCGCCTGATCTTCATCGTTGGCAGCAATACAGCAGTCAGAAATTATAGTGACTAAAAAGTCACGATCATGCGCTTCACGGGCCGTTGATTCCACGACCATGTCAGTTGCTACGCCCATCAGGAAGACTTCAGTAACACCCATAGTTTTTAGTGTTAAATCCAACGCCGTGGCATAAAAAGACCCTACTCGATGTTTGGTTATGATTATTTCATCATCTTGAGGCGTTACCTCTGAGAGAAATTCAGTACCCCAGCCGCCTAGATCAAATGCTCCGAAGACATGCGCTTGTCCCATCAGAGGGGAGTTCTTGGGTTGTTCAAGGTAGGTGGAAGAAAATCCAACTCGAACATGTAGGACGGGTAGTCCAGCTGCCCTAAATTTTTCTTGAACCCGCGCAGCAGATTGAAGACTGCCGTGCGCTTTATTAAATTCGGCGTAACCTTTGCCGGCCACTTTACCATTGGGATGTACGATATCGTTTTCAAAATCTAGACAGAGCAATGCCTTCATAAATTATTTTCCTTTGGATGGTTATTTTAATTGTAGTTTAACTTAAGGTAATGGAAATTTAGATCTATCTATAGCTAGTAGTCTCGATTTATGGACCGTTCTTGTATCGAATAAAATAATTTAATTAATCCGGTGCATAGGCAATTAGGTCAAGTAAGGTGTTAGCGCCTGGAACCACAAAAGGGCCGCCTAACCTAATGGTCGTAGATGCTGGTTTATCCCCAGGAAAATAAGATGCCCATTCCTCAATTGACTCAGCGAACCATTGGAAGTCAGAGTGAAAGCAGACCCTACGACAGATATTTTCTACGTTGGTATTTGCGGCTTTGCAGATTGCATCTATATTTTTCATCATATATCGCATCTGAGCTTGGCCCGGAGAACCATACCAAGGAAATGAAGAGTGCCGAACCATCCCATCTGCAAGATTTCCAGTGGAGTCGAACGCCATTTGAGTGCTAAAAAACAAAAGATCGCCTGCTTTAACAGCTTGTGGTTCGTGCCCCAACGGTTTGGGTGCGTCAGGGGTTTTTATTGTTTGGGCCTTAATTGTTGCGTCATTAGTAAGAAGAGTGAGCGCTATTTCAATACGATTACCTTTATGACCCATCCCCATATAAGGGATAACAACACGCGCCGGCGGGTTATCAGGAAAGTAGCGTTTCCATACTTTATCCATGCCTGCAAAATCGCTAGGATGTCCAATATAGACATCTGCTTTTACCGTCTTCGCAAGAGAGGACCCTGACGCCTTAGCTATAGCCGACAGCTTTTCCAATATATGTTCGGCCTGAGCTTCTATGGAATCAATGTGCCATTGAGTAGAGCCCTCAGTGGCGCTGATTAAATCTGCCGCGTTTTCAGCCGCTAGGAAAACCCAGTCTCCACGCCGCATACCGCAAGAGTGCCCTCCACTCGCTGTGGAAATTCCCTTTGGGGCTTCAATAATTTGAGGTTGATGCTCGTCGTCAAGACAAATCATATCGACTTCGAGGGCTGTACCAAGACATAAAAGTTCTCGCACGCCCAGGTATGAGGATGGTGGTGCGGGAGAGTTTACGATTGTGTCACGTATATTAAGGTAAGGCTTTAGGGTCATCGAGGGCCAATTATCACCCTTATGGAAGTCTGATTGTGACGGGTTTTCGGATACTAGCCATTGCCACATGCGTACCATATTTTTATTAATATCGCAGTCACAGGCTTTAATCGTAGAGGCAAGGTTTCTAAGTACAAAATTAGATTGCAGTGCTAATTCGTTATCAAGATAAGAATTCGAGTTCACTACTTCGGGCGCGAGACCTGTTTGAAAATCACTGGCAATTAGTCCTGCTATGAAAACCCAATCTCCAGCTCTTATAGCAGGACTATAAGGCATTAAAGGCTTGGGTACCCCGGCTTCAAGTCCAGGCCAGATTGCTTCTTTAGTAGCCGGATTTTTTGTAGCACTTTTCGTTGCCATTATTGTTGCTCCACATGTTTTTCGGTAATATTTTTAACTGACTCGAACACTCTCTTTTGAGTGACTACTGTAAAGCTAGCTCTACAATTTTTGTACATTTCTCTCAATCATATTAGCCACGACCTCAAGAGCAAGTTGAATAGATTGCTTGCCTCAATAGCGGACACTTATTATTAAGTTTTCCTAGTTGCCCACTATTGAGACGTTTTTGGTGTTGCAGTTGATAGTAGGGTTTAGTTGCTTCTAGAGTACAGAATGAGTGTTAATTCGGTTGACACTGATGTTTTAAGGGGCCCGATAAAAACTAATTAATGGATCTACTCAGATGAATAAAACACTTAAAATATTTCTTGCTCTAGTGCTTACTTTTGCTGGCTTTTCGTCCAGCTCAACCTTTGCCAAAGAGCCTCGGTTAGGTAAGGTTCCTGGGACAGCATTAATGTCTGGTTCCGTCTCTTCACCTAATGATTTTTCTGCAGCCAAGGTTTACGCTAAAAATTTAGATAAAAATATGCTCTACATGGTGTATACCAATAAGGGTCAATACCGCATGCCTAATCTTATGGCAGGCGCTTATGAAATTTGGTCAGAACATGATGATCTGCGATCAGATCACAGTTGGGTGCGTGTAGAGGCTCGATCTAGATTGGCGGCCGATTTCACTCTTAAGTCTGGACCCGCCGACCCATTAACACTAAAAGCTCGAACTGCTAAAGCGGGCAATTCGGTAACTTATGACGAGATGTACCCACCTGGAATAGGTCGAGATATTGCAGAGCGTACCTGCATGAGTTGTCATGGCCAAATGCATTTGCCATCCTACAAAATGAACAAGATCGGTTGGAATGCAATGATTGGTGTGATGTTGGATCCTAACGCTAGGCGTGGAGCGATGATTCAGGAAGGTTCGGGCGTGGGTAATATAACTGACGAGGAAAGAGATGTTTTGGCCGGGTACTTAGCGGACAATTTTGGTCCTGAAAGTGAAAGCAGAGTGCTGACAGCTGAGGCTATGTATCCTCTGGATGAAGAAGAGTTGTCCAAAGGGTTATTTGTTGAGTACTTATTACCTCTAGCACCAAGCACTGACCTTGCAGTAAGGTCGAGGGCGGAGGCCGGCAAGCATAGAGTTTTGGAGCCACACATCGACAATGAGGGCAACATTTGGGGCACTAATAGTTTCATAGGCGTTAGCAAACTTAACCCTAGGACTGCAGAATATTCTCATTATCCTTTTGGCATAGATAAGGAAAACGGCAATCCCTATATCCAGGCTCATGGAATGACGATTGATTCTAAGAATAATATATTTTGGATTGAGTTTTTTGGAAAACATGTGGGGCGATTAAACCCAAGAACCGGACAGATGGATCGATTCCCTATGGATCCAGAGGGTGAGGTTTATAATATTCAGGGGCATACGCCAGATCTAGATTCTAAGCAGAACGTCTGGTTTACGGTTATTACCGGCAACAAGATGGGTGTCTGGGATCGAAAGACTGAAAAAGTAAGTTTGTTTGAGGTCCCTACGGCGAATTCATTTCCCTACGGTATCGATGTGGATCAAAATGATAACGTCTATTTTGCTCAATTATTTGGTTGTAAGGTTGGTGTCATAAACGCTAACACTAAAGAATTTAAAGAATATCCGGCATTAGCGAGCCCCTGCTCAATGAATCGAGTTATGGTAGATAAAGAAGGCATCGTTTGGTACTCATTGAACAGATCTGGACTGCTTGGGCGGCTTGACCCCAAGACGGGAGAGCAGACGGAATATCCTGTATTACCTTTCCGTGAAGACCGAACAATACCCTTATCTAGTCCCTATGGGATTATGGCAGACCACAATAATAAGGTCTGGTTTGGCGATGCAGGACTTGGTGGCGCACTGATAAAGTTTGACCCAGATACGGAGGCTTTCGCTTATTACCCATTACCACGGCAGACCGACAACCCTAATATTGATATCACAGGCAAAGGGGCAATTGTTTATACCAGCCGCTCTAATCGCCAGGCTGCTATCGCCATTTTTTATCCAGATGTATCGCGGATGACATCGTTTGCAGTCTATCGCTAACGTGCTGTCAGTGGCTTATCTGAAATCAAACGCGGGTGGATAAGGTTGAATTTTTTTGAGTAACTTTTCCGAATTTGGCCGCAGTTGGAAACCTTTGATGGGCGGATTGGTTGGCGCTGGGTGTGGAATAACATCTCTGCTTTTTTATACACATGGCATATTCGTTGTCTCTATTTCTAACGACATGAATTGGTCTCGTGGGGCTGTTCAGTTTGGTTTTACGTTGATGAGCCTAATGACACTGGTTACCGCTCCTACGGTAGGTTGGTTGACTGATAAATATGGCGCGCGAATTGTGGCATTAACATCTCTAGTGGGGATGATGATCGGGTGTGTGGCATTGTCGTTGACAGGCGACACAATTACCTCCTATTACATGGGTTGGATCTTAGTGGCGATTTTAGGTGCTGGAACACTGCCTATCACCTGGACATCAATTATTAACCATTGGTTTACGAAAAACCGTGGTCTGGCATTAGGCATCACGCTGTCTGGTACCGGAATAGCGGCCAGTATCGCCCCTGCCTACGCGAGTTGGCTGATTGCAATTTTTGATTGGCGCAGCGCCTATCTATTGCTTGGTGCAACCGCTATTGCTATTGCTCTGCCCATCGTCTACGTTTTTTTTCATAGTCCCAACACCCCATCGGACAATAAGACTGGGGGTCAATCGTCATTGATAGAGACTGGATTGACTCTTCGTGCAGCGCTATCTAGCTACAAATTTTGGATTTTAGCTGTCAGTATATTCTGCGTGGCTGGAAGTATTTCAGGTCTCATTACCAATGTAGTGCCACTGCTGATTGATAAGGGTATTACCGTAAAAGAAGCGTCGGCATTCGCAGGGCTAATAGGCATTAGCGTGATTATAGGTCGGCTGGGTATTGGATATTTGGTGGATCGAATTTGGGCGCCGTTCATAGCCGCTTTATTTTTAAGCATGCCAGCTTTAGGGGCTTTGCTTTTAATGGGTGCTGCATTAGAAACATCAATGATTAGTTTGTCTATCATTCTAATTGGGTTAGCTGCAGGAGCTGAAATTGATTTAGTGGCTTATTTGTCGAGTCGCTATTTTGGCTTAAAAAGCTACGGCAAAATTTACGGTGTTTTATTGATGGTTTTTTCGGTATCAGCGGGACTAGCGCCAACTGTTTTCGGTATGAGCTTCGATCACTACGGCAATTATGGAGTGATTTTACCTATTGCGGCACTTCTATCTTTTGTAGGTGGTGCATTAATGTTGTTTTTGGGGGCTTATCCTCAGTTTGACGTTGTAACTCAACCTTATGACACACCATTGGAGTCTTGACATGAAACTATTATTTTATGCGATCTCAATAACAGCATCTTTAGCTTTTCCATGTGTTTGGGCTGCAGAAAATGAGTGTACTTCAGGTGATTGCATCAATGGCCTTGGTACGATGCATTATCCCGAGGGTCATCAATATACAGGACAGTGGAAAGAGGGGAAAAGACACGGAAAGGGCGTGGAGCGAAGAGAAAATGGCGGCCTTGTCACTGGCAACTATAAAAATGATCGACCTCATGGCTATGGTACCTATACGTTTGTCAATTCTGCTAAATATGCCATTGATTGGACGGGTGATGAAAAACAGATTTCGGGCCCCTATGCCTTTTCTAACGGCGGTAAATATGTCGGAGGACATGATAATCGAGAGCATGGTCATGGTACGGTTATGTATAACGATGGAGGTACTTATGTCGGCGGCTACGATCATGGTAATAAACAAGGTAAGGGTACTTTTGTCTATCCTGATGGCGGCATCTACCATGGTGATTGGTGGGCCGGTAAGCCTCATGGTGCTGGAGTCTTTGTGCAGGTCAATGGAGACGTATACGACGGCCAATGGAAAGATGGAATGCCCGATGGACAAGGTATATTGACGCATTCTGATAACAGCACCAAAGAGGGATATTGGCGCCACGGTGAGTTTGTTCAATAACCCTTAATAGTTAACGAAGCACAGCTCTGACTTTATGCGTAAATTCTATCCTAGCTTAAAAGACCGTGTCGTCATCGTGACGGGGGGTGGTCGTGGGTTAGGGCGGGAAATGGCTTTAGAGCTAGTCGCCGCTGGCGCAAAAGTATTGGTTACTGGTGCTGAAAGAAGTGATGAACTAGCCGAGGTTGTTCGCGAGTCCAATGATGCCTTTGGCCAAGGTCGGCTACTTTCTATCCAGGCTGATATTAGAGACTGGAGTGATGTAAAAAAAGTACGTGATGTTGCGCTAGAGTACTTTGGTGCAATTCATTGTTTAGTTAACAATGCCGGCCGTGGCATGTTACTGGTAGCCAAAGATTTCACTTCCCGTCCAGCGCTATTTTGGGAAGCTCCCCCTGAGGGTTGGTGCCAAATTATTACGACGAATGTTAATGGTAGTTTTTTGATGAGTAGGGCCATAGCGCCAGTCATGGTGGAGCAAGGTTTTGGTCGGATTATTAATGTTTCTACTAGCCTCTCGACAATGTCTCGTCGCGGCTACTCTTCTTATGGCCCTTCCAAGGCGGCTTTGGAGGCTGCTAGCGTGATTTGGGCTAAAGACCTGCAGGATACGGGCGTAACCGTTAACATATTGCTTCCAGGTGGGGCCTCAGATACTAAATTACTGCCTGATGGTCCCAACCGATTCGGTGCAGATGGAGAGTTGTTATCCCCCAGCCTGATGCGCGCACCCATCCTATGGCTGTGTTCTGATGATTCGAAGAATTCTACGGGGCAGCGCTATATAGCTCGTCTATGGGATCAAGCTCTCCCACGGAACCTTGCCGCTAATGCTGCCCTTGATAAGAGTATTTTATTTGTTTGACCAATCAGATAACTAACCTTAATAGATACAGAAGTTAGTTCGTAATTCTATTGTTTTGCTTAGACTGACTAGCTAAGATTGAGAACATAGATGTTCGAGGCTTCTTGAAAGTGGCCCATAAGCGTTATTATCTGGGGTTATTATGAATTTTGTTCCTTACGCCGTGCCCTTTTTTTTGTTACTGATTCTTGTCGAGTTGGCTTGGGGTTGGCTAAAAGGCAAGAATACCTATCGTATCAATGACAGCTTAAACAGTCTGAGTCTTGGGTTGTTGAGTACCGTAACTAAATTGGTATTTTTGAATATTGGATTAGTTGTGGGTTCCAATATTGGGCAAAATCATGCGATCTGGTCTTTTGACATGGCGTCTACTAGTCACTGGTTATTAGGGCTTTTGCTGT
>JABILI010000014.1 GCA_018654575.1 Porticoccaceae bacterium | reverse complement strand
TGGGATGGCTGGTTGAGCGAGATCAACGGCTTTCATGTAAAGCCAGAGCACGCCATGAATGCAATTGCTAATGCCAAGCCTGGGCCGGTTGCTGAAGGTAATGTGGGCGGTGGCACTGGCATGATTTGCCATGAGTTTAAATGTGGCACGGGTACCTCGTCTCGCATAGTCGACGTGCTGGGTAAGGCTTATACCGTGGGTGTACTAGTCCAGGCCAATTATGGTGTGCGTGAGACCCTGCGTGTCGCAGGTGTGCCTGTTGGTCTGGAGATAGCCCACGACCAGGCGTATGATACGCCGCAATCTCCAGATGGGGATACTGGGTCCATTATCACCGTTGTCGCGACCGATGCACCCCTCTTGCCTCATCAGTTAAAGCGTTTAGCCCGTCGTGCGGCTCTTGGTTTGGCCCGCAACGGAAGCTATGCTGGTAATGGGTCTGGTGATATCTTTGTCGCGTTCTCCACGGCTAATGACCCGGCCTCGCGTAGCGATGCTCTGGCGTTGTTGGAGATGGTGCCTAACGATGAAATTGACCCACTGTTTCTTGCAACGGTTCAGGCAACAGAAGAGGCGATCATTAACGCCATGATAGCGGCCAAGGATATAACAGGTAATGAGAGCAATAGTGCGAAAGCCATCAGACACGATGAGCTGCGCGCGGTGCTTAAGAAATACAACAGGTTGGCTAACTAGCCCCTATTAAAAAGTAGTCTGGTGTTCCATGAGTAAAACCCAAAAAGTTATTGTAGGCATGTCTGGCGGCGTTGATTCGTCTGTGGCGGCACTTTTGTTGCTGCAACAGGGCTATCAAGTTGAGGGCCTATTTATGAAGAACTGGGACGAAGACGATGGCTCAGAATATTGCACTGCCATGGCTGACCTTGCCGATGCACAGCAGGTGTCCGATAAGCTAGGCATTACCCTGCACACGGCTAACTTTGCGGTAGATTACTGGGACAACGTGTTTGAGCATTTTTTGGCAGAGTACCGCGCGGGTCGAACGCCCAACCCCGATATTCTGTGTAACCGAGAGATCAAATTTAAAGTATTCCTTGATTACGCTCAAATTCTTGGGGCTGATTATATCGCCACCGGTCACTACACCCGCACCGACTTACATCAAGGTCATTCTCGATTACTTAAAGGCTTAGACGGCAATAAAGATCAGAGCTATTTTTTGCATGCGGTGCAAGAACATGCCTTTGCTAAGTCATTATTTCCCGTAGGTGAGCTTGATAAACCGGAGGTACGAAAGATTGCCGATGAGTATGGGTTTGTTACCTCAGACAAAAAAGACAGCACCGGTATCTGTTTTATCGGTGAGCGACGGTTTAAGGACTTTTTAGAGCAGTATATTCCTGCGCAACCTGGCGTCATGGAAACCCCTGAGGGTGTTGCAATGGGTGAGCATCAAGGTTTGATGTTTTATACCATTGGTCAGCGTCAGGGACTAGGCATTGGTGGCGTTAAAAATAGTAGCGAAGAGCCTTGGTATACCTTAGAAAAAGATCTTGAGCGCAACGTGCTGATTGTCGGTCAGGGGTCTAGCCACCCTCTTTTGTTCACTAATCATTTGGCCGCGTCTGAGATAAATTGGATTAATGGCATGCCTGATGGCCCGTTAGAATGCATGGCTAAAACTCGTTATCGGCAACCTGATCAACCCTGTGTGGTCACCCCCGATGCTGATGGCGGTTGCGAGGTGGTCTTTACAGACGCACAAAGGGCTGTGACGCCGGGGCAGTCCGTGGTTTTTTACCAGCATGACTGCTGTCTTGGCGGTGGTGTGATTGAGCGTACATGGAATGCTGCTGAGTGATCTTTAGTCGCCCCACTACTGACCAGGCGCTAGCCTTGGCGGGTGTTTTCCAGGCAGCGGCGTTGGTCGAGGAAATTGCTAATCATGGCGATATTGGTCCTAAACAATTGGCCAACTCCATGTCGGTGCTGCTGAATCAAAACCCCGACTCTGTTTCTAGTCTTTATGGCTCGCCAGATAACATTCAATTAGGTGTTAGCGCCATGCGCACGTTGCTAACTAATCGCTCAGCCGGGTCAGCCAATGTGCTGCGTTACGCTATTGGCATTATGTATCTGGCCAGAAAGCTGACCAACGACAATGCTAAGCTTGATAAAGTGGGCAACGGGATCGCCAATGCCCAGCGTCAGTCTGAGCATTTCTCTGAAACCCATGACAATGTGATCGCTAATGTCGCTGGGTTGTACCAAGACTCTGTCAGTACAATGCGCATGCGCATTCAGGTGTCGGGTAATCCGGCTTATCTTCAGCAGACGGCTATAGCACAGCGAGTTCGCTGTTTATTGTTTGCCGGTATCCGTAGTGCTTTTCTTTGGCACCAGGTTGGCGGAAAGCGCAGTCATTTGTTACTTCGACGCGACGCTCTACTTGCGGTATTGCCTAAATAAGCTAAGAACCCAATGTTATTGTTTAACCGAATTGCCACCTGAAATTGTGCCATTATTGGGGTATAATCGCGGCCTGTTTAATACTTCTATCTAGGAATAACCATGACAAAGGTTTCATTGTCCCCTCTCACTGCAGTTTCTCCCATCGATGGACGCTATGGTGGAAAAACCGACATGTTGAGAACAGTGTTTAGTGAGTACGGTTTAATTCGCTATCGTGTTCTGGTTGAGGTCCGTTGGTTGCAGCATTTGGCGGCTAACCCTGCCATTGTTGAGGTTGCTCCCTTTTCTAAAGATGCGACTGCCCTGCTTAACGGTTTGGTCGATAATTTTACGATAGAGCATGCTGAGCGTGTTAAAGAGATAGAGCGAACCACCAACCACGATGTGAAAGCCGTGGAATACCTTATTAAAGAAACCATTGCCGACAACGCAGAGCTACTGGCGGTGAGTGAATTTGTACACTTTGCCTGTACGTCTGAAGACATTAACAACCTGTCTCATGCGCTAATGCTTAAAGAAGGCTGCGACGACATTGTGGTACCTGCATTGCAGGCTATTCATGGACAGTTGACGGCCATGGCGATAGAGTTTTCTGATGTTGCGATGTTGGCTAGAACCCATGGCCAAACCGCTTCTCCGACGACAGTTGGTAAAGAAATGGCCAGCGTTGCCTATCGTTTACAGCGCCAATTAGCGTCGATTACTGCGGTTCCTTTGTTGGGCAAAATTAATGGTGCTGTTGGTAACTACAACGCGCATATTTCCGCCTATCCCGATCTAGACTGGCCGGCGATATCTCAATCTTTTATTGAGGATCTGGGCCTAGAGTTCAACCCTTACACCACGCAAATTGAGCCCCATGACTATATGGCGGAGTTATTTGACGGTCTGGCGAGATCAAACACCATTTTGATCGACTTTGCGCGTGATATCTGGGGTTATATTTCACTGGGTTACTTCAAGCAAAAAACCATTGCTGGCGAAGTCGGTTCATCGACTATGCCGCATAAGGTTAATCCTATCGATTTTGAAAATGCCGAAGGTAATCTAGGCATTGCTAATGCCTTATATGGTCATTTATCCGCTAAATTGCCAGTGTCACGTTGGCAGCGAGACCTCACTGACTCTACCGTGTTACGTAATATGGGGGTTGGCTTAGGCTATTCTATGATCGCCTACGCCTCTTTGGATAAAGGTATAGGCAAATTGCAGCTAAACCAAGAGCGTCTGGCCGCAGACCTTGATTCTGCGTGGGAAGTACTCGCAGAGCCAATTCAAACCGTTATGCGCCGTTATGGTATTGAAGAGCCTTACGAGAAGCTTAAAGTGCTGACACGAGGCAACGTGATGGATCAGGCAACCATACAAGCGTTTATCGATACTCTGGAGATCCCGCAAGAGGCTAAAACTGCTCTAAAAGCGATGACTCCCGCCAGTTACATTGGTAACGCCGTACAACAAGCTAAGGATATCTAGGCCTTACCTCATGGACGACAACCACCCTATTCTGGGCGATCTTAGCGCCGATCAGTTTTTAGCTGAGTATTGGCAGAAAAAGCCGTTGCTCATTCGCAATGCATTCCCTAATTTTGAGCCGCCTATCGACGGCGATGATCTAGCAGGATTGTCACTGGAGCCGACGGTCGAGTCACGGCTGGTAGTCGGTGACAATTGGCAGGTAGAGCATGGCCCTTTTGATGAAGCACGCTTTGAAACCCTGCCTGAGAACAACTGGACGCTATTAGTACAGGCCGTTGACCTATGGGTGCCTGAGGTTGCTGAGCTACTTAACCATTTCGATTTCCTGCCGCCATGGCGTGTCGACGACATTATGGTCAGTTATGCCGAAGATGGTGGCAGTGTTGGCCCTCATTTTGATCATTATGATGTGTTCTTACTGCAAGGCAGTGGGCAGCGTCGCTGGCAGATCAGTGAGTCGGCCAATGGCGAAATGAGTCTAGGCAGTGATACGTCGTTAAAAGTATTAGAGAACTTTGTCGCCACCGATGAATGGGTTTTAAACTCCGGTGACATGCTGTATTTGCCGCCTAAGGTTGCTCATCATGGCGTTGCTGTAGGCGAGTGCACAACGTTCTCAATTGGATTTCGCGCCCCTGCAGCGACTGAAATGCTTGATGATCTCGCCACAGAGCTACTGAGCCGCGATATTATTCCCAATCATTTGACTGACCCGCCCTTGACCGCAGCGATGGCTAATTCGCCAATCTCTGCTGAGTATGTTCAGCGGGTTAAGGCTCTGCTGCTGGAAACCTTGGACGACGACCAAATGTTGGGTCAGTGGTTCACGCAGTTTATGACTGAGCCCAAGTATCCTCCTTTGGTTGAGTTGACCGAGGAAGTGCGAAGCGCAAGCTTTGAGCATCAGGTCCCAGAGGGCGAAACGCCAACCTACAGTCATTATATCAATGGTCAAAAGCAGGACTGAACCGGAGTCTCTGGTGATATGAGCGCAGTCACAGTAACCGAAACCACCTGGGAAAAAGACCAAGTAGCGATTAAATCGGTGCGCGTGCCGGTGTTTGTTGAAGAGCAGCACGTGCCCTATGAGATAGACTTTGATGACTTTGACGCCACTGCGGTCCACTGGTTGGCCTATGACGCTAATCATAACCCGATTGGTACCGCTCGAATGCTCATCGACGCCCGCTTCGGCCGTATGGCGGTACTCAAACCATCACGTAACCAGGGCGTCGGCAGGCTAATAATGTTAACGGCTATTGATTACGCTACTGCTTTGGGTATGCCAGCCATGTTCCTGCATGCTCAGTTACCGGCTCAGGTGTTCTACCAGAGTTTAGGCTTTGAATCTTATGGCGAGGTCTTTAGAGATGCTGGTATGGACCATATGGCCATGAGGATTGATCTCTAGTACCCTCTTTGGAGTATCCTAGCCCAATATAGCTCTGGCCTAGAGGTAAACCGCTTGTCCTTTAACAAAGACTTCTTTATCGTGTTTTACAACAACCCCTGATACTGATACTAATGCTATCCTATGTTGAAGCGCCTAATGAGACGACCAAATTATGACAAAAAAGTTTAATCAGCCACTAGGTGGCAATGATATGCCTCGCTTTTCTGGTATCGCCTCTATGTTCCGGTTACCCGTGCAGGACACGGCAGAGGGTCTTGATATTGCATTAGTTGGGGTGCCATTAGACATAGGCACCAGTAATCGAGCAGGCACGCGCTTTGGGCCTCGAGAAATTCGCTCTGAGTCAGTATTGGTGCGCCCTTACGGGATGGCTACAAAGGCAGCGCCGTTCGATTCATTTCAAATTGCTGACATTGGTGATGTCGCTATAAACCCTTATGACTTAAAGAAAAGTATTGGGCTTATTGAAGACCATTATCAACAGATTTTAGCGCACAACGCTAAACCGGTTTCCATGGGTGGTGATCACACGATTACACTGCCCATTTTACGTCAAATTGCTAAAAAGCATGGGCCTGTAGCGCTTGTTCATGTTGATGCTCACACAGATATCAACGACACCATGTTTGGCGAGAAAATTGCCCACGGCACGATTTTTCGTCGCGCCATCGAGGAAGGATTGGTTGACCCTCATAAAATGATTCAAATCGGGCCACGAGCCACCGGCTATACCGCCGAGGATTTCGATTGGGCTGCTGACCAGGGTGTTCAGGTAGTGACTGGTGAAGAATGCTGGTACAAGTCTCTGGCGCCTTTGATGGATGCCTTTAGAGTGAAAGTAGGTGCCGATATGCCGACCTATTTAAGTTTTGATATCGACGGTCTGGACCCTTCAGTTGCCCCAGGAACCGGCACTCCGGAGGCCGGTGGACTGGTATCATCGCAGGGTTTGGAGGTTATTCGTGGTTCTCATGGGTTAAATTTGGTCGGGTCTGACTTGGTAGAGGTTTCGCCACCTTATGACACCAGTGGCAATACATCATTGCTTGCTGCTAATCTGATTTTTGAGATGCTTTGCAGTATGCCTGGGTGTATTCGTAGGAGCTAGTTTGGCTGGATATCTTGCAGGTGGTCAATATCACGCAGAATCCCTCTGTCATCGACAGCAATCAGATTGACCGCACTGGGATGACGGTCGATCAAATCACGAGCACCTCTGTCCCCGCTGGAATGTCGTAAATCATCATAAAACTGCGCGCCAAAGGCGACCGGATTGCCCCTCCTTCCTTCATAGGTGGGTATGCAGAGGGTATCTTTGGCAAGGGAGTCTCTTAGTGTACTGTATGTTTGAGACTGAACCCACGGCATGTCACCCAACGCGATAATAACGCCCTGCCAGCCCCCTATTTGAGCCATGCCTTCGGCCAAGGTTGCACCCATACCCGTGGCGGCATTTCGACAGAAAATTAGTTGTTGCTGCTCTAGCCCAAGAGTGGATGCCAGGTCTCTGTCAGAGTCCGTAAGGCATAGCTTGTAGGGAAAGCCAGCTTGTTTGATATTGTCTAGGGTCGTCGCTAAAACAGTCTTACCATTGGGCATGACGGCGGCGCGTTTATCACCGCCAAATCGGCGGCTTGCCCCTGCGGCCAGCAGTAGTACTCCTACTTGGAACATTTGACCCACCTATCGAGATGTCTAAGGTTGTCTGCCTGCAAAGCAAACGATGTTATTTAAGCGGCTGTTTGGAAACAATAATGCCATTGTTGTCAGCATAGAGATAGTCACCTGGATTAATAGTGATACCCGCGAACGTCACGCTAATACCCTGTTCGCCTATGCCTTTTTTCTCGGTTTTCATTGGGTGTAACCCCAGTGCTTGCACGCCGATATCAGTCAACATAATTTCGTCGACATCGCGAATGCAGCCATAGATGATAATACCAGCCCAGCCGTTGTTGGAAGCTTTTTCAGCTAAGATGTCACCAAGGCAGGCCCTGCGCATGCTGCCACCGGCATCAACCACCAAAACGCGGTCCTCGCCTTGGGTGCCGACAAGTTCTTTGACTAGACTGTTGTCTTCGAAGCATTTAACGGTCACCACCTGCCCGCCAAACCGTTCGCGCCCCCCAAAATTACTAAAAATGGGCTCAGCGACGCTAATTGCATCTGGGTGCTCATCGCAAAGGTCTGGTGTAGATCTCATGCTGTAGTTTTCCTCTGGGCCATAAGTTTACCCTTTTACTTTTTGGCGATAGCGGTGCAACAGTGGTTCTGTATAACCACTGGGCTGCTCTAAACCCTTGTATACCAAGTCGCAAGCGGCACTAAAGGCTATGCTGGTGTCAAAATTGGTGCTCATTGCGACGTATTCTGGATCGCTACTGTTCTGGCCGTCAACCACAATCGCCATACGTTTAAGTGTTTCCATGACCTGTTCGCTAGAGCAGATACCATGATGTAGCCAATTGGCAATATGTTGGCTTGAAATACGCAAGGTTGCGCGATCTTCCATGAGCCCGACGTTATTGATATCGGGCACCTTAGAGCAACCGACACCCTGCTCTACCCAGCGAACAACGTAGCCGAGCATTCCTTGGACGTTATTGTCCAATTCAAGCTGAATATCTTCCTCTGTGAGATGTTGGTCGCCAAGCAGCGGAATCGTCAAGATATCGTCGACATTAGCTTTTAGGCGCGTTTTTAACGTCTCTTGGAGCACGGGCACGTTAATTTGGTGATAATGCATTGCGTGTAGGGTTGCCGCCGTTGGCGAGGGTACCCAGGCGGTATTAGCGCCGGCCTTGGGGTGACCAATCTTCACCGCCATCATCTCTGCCATGTTGTCTGGTATGGCCCACATCCCTTTGCCTATCTGCGCCTTGCCCTTTAGGCCGCAGGCCAAGCCAACATCGACATTGTTGTCCTCATAGGCTGTTATCCATGCCATCTTTTTAAGGTCACCCTTCAGCGCAAACGCTCCGGCGAGCATACTAGTGTGGATTTCGTCGCCGGTTCGGTCTAGGAAGCCCGTATTAATAAAGACCACACGGCCTTTGGCTGCACGAATACACTCTGTTAAGTTAACTGACGTGCGACGCTCCTCGTCCATTATGCCAACCTTGATCGTATGCCTGGCAAGGCCTAGCAGGTCTTCGATAGCGTCGAACAAGTCGTTGGTAAAGGCCACTTCTTCTGGCCCGTGCATCTTAGGTTTTACGATGTAGATGCTGCCAGCTGCCGAATTAGTCAGCTTCGACTGATTATTGATGTCATGAAGAGATATTAGGCTGCTAATGACACCATCCATGATCCCTTCGGGGATTTCGCTGCCCTGAGCATCTAAGATCGCTGGGTTGGTCATTAAGTGGCCCACGTTCCTTATAAACATCAGACTGCGGCCGTTAAGAGTAAGGTCAGAGCCGTCGGGGGCGGTATAGGTACGGTCTGCGTTCATTGATCGGACAAAACTGGTGTCACCACGAGTAATAGTTTCTTCTAGGGTTCCCTTAATCAACCCAAGCCAATTACCGTACGCCAGTGCCTTGTCCTCAGCATCTACCGCAGCAACGGAGTCTTCACAATCCATAATCGTGGTTAGCGCTGACTCTAGGACAATATCCATAACGCCTGCCTTATCAGATGCGCCAATTTGATGATCGCAGTCTACTTGAAGTTCTAAATATAAGTTATTGTTTTTTATTAGAATAGAGGATGGATTATCAGTATCACCGAGATACCCAGATAGCTGCTCTGGCACCTGCAAAGTCGTGTTACTCCCGCTCTCTAATTGAACCTTTAGCTGCCTTTCCACCACAGTATAGCGGGTAGCTTGGTGATGAGAACCGCTAGACAGTGGCGCAGCGTCATCGAGGAAATCTCGACCGTAATCGATAACCTTTTGACCTCGTGCCGGATTATAGGCACCGGCTTTCTCGGCTCCCTCTTCTTCTGAGATCACATCGTTGCCATAAAGCGCGTCGTATAGACTGCCCCAGCGGGCATTGACCGCGTTAAGTGCAAATCGAGCATTCATGATGGGCACTACTAGCTGTGGCCCAGCTTGCACGGCAATTTCTGTGTCGACATTGTCGGGGCTTACAGCAAAGTCGCCCCCTTCTGGAACCAAATAGCCGATCTCTTGCAGAAAGGCTTTGTACTGGGCAAATTCAAACCCGTCGCTGTTTTCGCTATGCCACTGGTCTATCTGGGCTTGGAGCTGGTCACGCTTGTCTAAAAGGGCTCTATTTCTAGGCCCGAATTCGGCTAAGATAGCTGCGAAACCCACCCAGAAAGCGCTTTCACTGACACCAGTACCTGGCAGGATCGCTTGATTAACAAGATCGTGGATTGGTTTGGCGACCTGTAGGCCTGATTCTTCAATGCGTTGGCTCATGGTGCTGTTTCTCCGGCAATTAAAACACTTGCTCTAAGTTTATTGACTCAACCAAGATTTTCCAAATCTATTGCCTATATCCCTGCTATTCAGGAAGTAGATACTAGATTCCATAGTTGCGGGTTAACGAAGCATTTCCTCGGAGACCTTTTTGATTAGCTGCCTCATCCACCTGTGGCCTGGATCGTGCTGCAGTAACGGGCTCCAGACCATTTTTAGGCGTAAGCGTGGAATTTCAAACGGTGGCTCCAACACAACGACGCTTGCGTCATCTTTTAGCCTTTGAGCGGCCATCGATGGCAAGGTGACGATGAGATCGTCTTGCTCGCCCAAAAAGAGCGCGGCCTGGTAATGTCGTGTAAACACGGTAATGTCTCGTTTTGCACCGATCTTCTCTAGAGCATCATCGACCCAGCCTAGCCGTTGCACGTCGTCCGGGCTCATTCCCACACCTACGCCCATGCCGGTTTTACTAACCCAGACATGTTTGCTTGAGAGGTATGAATCAAGATTCCAGTTTTTGGTAACAGGGTTTTTGGCGCTCACTACGCAGGAAAAGCTATCATCCCAGAGGTGTACCTGGTGGAAAGATTGGGGCAATGTGTCAAATCGGTTGATAACGAGGTCAACCTTGCCCCTTTCAACGTCATGAAAACTCACATCACTGGGGGTCATGATATCTAAACGAATGCCAGGAGCCTGTTTACGCAGGCTGGTCAGTAGAACGGGTAACAGCGTCGATTCAGTGTAGTCACTTGCCATGATGCGAAATATTCGGCTTGAAACACCAGGATCAAAGTCAGTCTTAGGTAAAACAGCTAGCTCTGCAGCAGCTAGGACTGAACGAACTAATGGCTGTAACTCTAGCGCCCGCGCTGTAGGCGTCATACCGTCGCTGGTGCGGACCAAAATAGGATCATTAAACAGGTCTCTTAACCGTCGTAAGCTGTTTGACATGGCGGGTTGACTTATACCCAGCTCTTCTGCCGCGCGGGTTACGTTACATTCGCGAAGTAGCACATCAAGGTAAACGAGGAGATTTAAATCCACTTTAGACATATTCATACAAAAAATACTCAAGATAGAAATGATAAACTAGGATAATGACGGCATGATACCTAAAATAGGGCCACAGTCAAATTTCACAACCAAAATAAGGTTTGTTTACATGTCAACTTTCAACCAGGATTCAGCCGATTTGGCAAAAGTCATAGAAGACAATAAGGGCAACTGGAGCGCTATCGATGCTGACTCCGCCGCCCGTATGCGCGCTCAAAACCGCTTCAAAACGGGTCTTGAGATTGCCAAATACACCGCTGGCATAATGCGTGCGGACATGGATGAGTACGATGCTGACCCTGCCGCTTATACTCAATCACTGGGTTGCTGGCATGGATTTATTGGACAGCAGAAGCTGATCGCCATCAAAAAGCATTTCGGTACCACGAAGAAGAAGTACCTTTACCTGTCAGGATGGATGGTTGCAGCGCTGCGATCTGAGTTCGGACCTCTTCCCGATCAGTCTATGCACGAGAAGACGTCGGTGGCGTCTCTTATCGCTGAGCTCTATACCTTCCTACGTCAGGCAGATGCTCGTGAACTAGCGGGTCTATTTCGCCAGTTAGATGCAGCTCAGGGCGATGCTAAAGTGGCTATTAAAGCCCAGATCGATAATTTTGAAACTCACATAGTGCCAATTATTGCTGATATTGATGCGGGTTTTGGTAACGCTGAAGCTACTTACCTTATGGCGAAGCAGATGATTGAAGCTGGCGCCTGTTGTATTCAGATTGAGAACCAAGTCTCTGATGAAAAGCAATGTGGTCACCAGGACGGTAAGGTGACTGTTCCTCATTCTGACTTCTTAGCTAAAATTAACGCTGTTCGCTATGCCTTCCTTGAATTAGGCATTGATGAGGGTGTGATTGTTGCCCGTACAGATTCATTGGGTGCAGGCCTAACCAAACAAATCGCAGTGACCAACGAGCCAGGCGATTTGGGTGATCAGTACAACGCGTTCTTAGATGTTGAAGAAGTAACGCCAGCAGACATGAAAAATGGTGATGTAGTGATTAACCAAAATGGCAAGCTGGTTCGGCCTAAACGTCTGCCAAGTAACCTATTCCAGTTTAAGGCTGGCACAGGCGAAGCACGATGCATACTGGACTCTATTACTAGCCTGCAGAACGGCGCAGATATGATTTGGATTGAGACCGAGAAGCCTCATATCGGTCAGATTGGCGCCATGGTTGATGAGATTCGTAAAGCCGTACCTAACGCTAAACTTGTCTACAACAATAGCCCGTCGTTTAACTGGACACTTAACTTCCGTCAGCAGATCTTTGATGCATGGTCTGAAGCCGGCCAAGATGTTTCAAACTATGACCGTGCAGACCTCATGAATGCCGTTTATGACGTGACTGACTTGGGTGTAGAGGCGGATGAAAAGATTCGCACTTTCCAAGCGGATGCGGCTAAGGGTGCTGGAATTTTCCACCATTTGATTACGCTGCCTACGTACCACACCGCTGCCCTGTCTACTAACAACCTTGCTAAGGATTACTTTGGCGAACAAGGCATGCTGGGTTACGTTGCTGGCGTGCAACGCAAGGAAATTCGTCAGGGTATCGCCTGTGTTAAACATCAAAACATGGCCGGGTCTGACATGGGTGATGACCACAAAGAGTTCTTTGCCGGTGAAGCTGCACTTAAGGCGTCAGGTAAAGACAACACAATGAACCAGTTCTAGGTTTAAATTAGTTAGTATCGATTGAGGGCGGATCTTTATCCGCCCTTTTTTGTGTCTGCCTGTTTTCCATTGGTTTGAAATAGGTTGCACTCATTGTATATGCTGTCTAATCTTGAGCTTTCAGAGGCTATCAACCCCAACTGTATGACTTTGAGGGATGTGTCGTGACCATAAAAAGGATTGGTGTCAGTTTAACGGTAGGTCTAATCTTAGCCTGCGTTTGGTTCTATCCAAAGATGCAAGCACTATACCTCACCATACACCTGTTTGATGAAGATAGAATTGTCGAAAGCTTTCGTTCGGCCACGGCTATTTGGCCGGCCATGCGTTTAGAAAAATCCAATCAACCTTATCGCTATACGGTCGACCTATCAGGATCACTGCCCTCCAACTTCAGCTACGATGACCAAGATTATGCTACCCAAGCTTTCCTTAAGGACTCTTGGACTACGGGATTTTTGGTTATTCAGGACGATGTCATTGTTTCTGAGGATTACTTTTTGGGTAATACCCAGACAACACAGAATATCTCTTGGTCTATGGCGAAGTCGTTTATCTCGGCACTGATCGGTATCGCTGTTGATAAGGGCCAGATCACCAGTATTGAGCAGGCTGTTGACCTCTACGCTCCTCAGTTAGTGGGCTCTGGCTATGAAGGGGTGCGTATCAAAGATGCATTGCAGATGTCATCTGGAATCGCTTTTAACGAGGATTATGGCGACTTTTATAGCGACATTAACCGCTGGGGCCGAGATTTTGCATTGGGTAATTCACAAGATGCTTTTGCCGCTGGCCTCAATCGCGGCGTAAAACCAGGCACAAAAAACCATTATGTGAGTATAGATACCCATGTGCTGAGTATGGTACTTAATCGCGCGACGGGGCAAAGGATTACCGAGTATATGCAAGAAAATCTCTATGACGCTGCGGGCATGGAGCATGAGGGGTATTGGATTGCAGACGGTGCTAACGCCGAGATGGCTCTAGGGGGCCTTAACTTGACGCTACGCGACTTTGCGAAGATAGGATCTATGTATCTTCATAATGGGGCCTTAAACGGCCAACAGATCGTGCCTAAGGCCTGGGTGGCTGATTCGATCACCCCAGACGGTCCACATGTGCAGCCAGGCCCTGATTTTGGTTATGGGTACCAGTGGTGGATTCCGCCGGGCAACGAGGGAGAGTTCATGGCGATGGGTGTCTACAATCAATATGTTTATGTCAATCGTGAGACTAACACTGTGATCGCCAAGTTGTCGGCCAATCCTTACTATAATGACACCACTTATACGCCATCCAGCGATTGGGTCCATTTAGCCCTATTTAGATCCATCGCCCACCAAGCCGGCCGGCGTTAGCCTGTTGAGGGTGACTGTTATGAAATTTTTATTACTCGCTTTACTGTTTGTGTCGCCGCTAAGTGTGGGTGATGCCTTTACGGGAGAAAAAACGTTTCCTCACCAAGGGCTACAGCGCACCTATTGGTTGCATCTGCCTGCTGACTTGAAGCCAGACGCGCCCTTAATGGTGGTGATTCATGGCTACACTAGCGCGGCCAAATATATTATGGATTACTCCAAAATGAACGATATAGCCGACCGCGAGGGCTTTGTTGTCGTCTACCCCCAAGGAACAGTAGACCTAAGAGGGAACACTTTTTTTAATGTCGGTTATGATTTTCACAAAGACTCCGATGTAGATGACTTAGACTTTATTCGAAATTTAACCATTGATGTCAGGCAACGGTATAGCTTAAGCCCCACAAAAACATTTGCTACGGGCATGTCAAATGGCGGTGAGGTGAGTTATATGCTTGCCTGCACATCAGCAGATATATTTCGCGCGGTAGCCTCTATTACCGGTGTTTTAATGAAGGGTATCGCTGACTCCTGCAACACAAGCAAGGCTATCCCTTTGCTTGAGATGCATGGGACGGCAGATGATATCTCCCCTTTCGAGGGTGATATGGATAACAGTGATGGATATGGCGCCTATTATGACCTTCCTTCTTCGACCCAGTTTTTTGTCAAAGCAATGGGTCTTAGTGAGAAAACCTCAACTAACCTTGAGGACAAGGACCCCAATGATGGCAGTTCAATAACCTTTGAGCGCTACTTTAGGAAGGATAACAACCAGCAAGTCTGGTTTTATATTATTGAAGGTGACGGTCATCATTGGCCAGGTGCGCAGGTACCCTGGTGGCAATACCCTATGGATTGGGTCCGCGCGCAGTCCGGCAATCGAGATATCAACGCCAGCGAAGAAGTGTGGTCCTTTTTTAGCGAGTACTTATAACTAGTAAAAAGTTTCTCCGTTGGCCGCCATCGCACGCATTCTGTCGGTGGGTTGATACAGAGGACTGATGTGACTGTATTGGTCACCCAGGGCGCAAATTTCAGCCAATCCAATCTCGTCCATCCAGCGACAGATGCCGCCTCTAAACGATGGGAAACCAAGTCCGTAAATCAATGCCATGTCTGCCTCGGTTGGAGAGCCAACGATGTCCTCTTCCAGGCAACGGGCCATTTCCATCCCCATGGGCAGCAGTACACGAGTCACTATCTCCTGCTCATCAAATGGTCGTGTTGTGCCAAATTGTTCTTCAAAAGCCTGGATAACCAACGGGTCTGGCGCCTTTGCTGCGCGGCCCCTCTCGTCATTTTGATATCCGTAATAACCAAGACCATTCTTTTGGCCTAGCCTATTTGCATCTACCAGCATTGCAGATGGACGGGCTGGCGAGATCTCAATGAAACGTTCCGGTATTCCAGCCAGCATGACGGAATAACAATGAACAATAGTGTCCAATCCGACAACATCAGAGAGATAGGCCGGACCCATAGGCAAGCCCCAGGCCTCAAGTGCATGGTCGATCTGTTGAAAGTCAGCCCCCTCCGCGATTAACATTTCCATGCCGAACATAGTGGCAAAGAGGACGCGATTGACCAAGAAACCAGGGCAGTCATTGACGACAATAGGTTTTTTGCCAAGGCTTAGGGTATAGGCACAGACCGCTGCAATAGTTTTATCTGAGGTTTTTTCTCCACGAATAATCTCTACAAGGGGCATGGCATGAACGGGATTAAAAAAGTGCATGCCACAAAAGTTTTCTGGACGCTGCAATGACTCTGCAAGAGACGTAATAGAGATCGTTGAAGTGTTCGAGGTAATGATGCTATCTGGGTTTGACAGCTGAGCTTCTACCGTGGCCAGAACCTGGGCCTTAACCGACTCTATTTCGACCACCGCCTCAACTACCATATTGCTATCGCTAATAGCTGTATCGTCGAGGGTTGGTTGTATTTGACTGATAATTTGAGCCGACTTAGCCTCGGTTAGTTTGCCGCGTTGTACACCCTTATTTAGAAGTTTGGCTGCCTCACTCATGCCGAGGTCGAGGGCTGGCTGGGCAATATCCTTCATGACAACCGAATAACCCTTTAAAGCATTTTGATAGGCGATACCGCCACCCATAATACCGGCACCAATAACCGCTGCACTACTAATGGGCTGTGCGCTATCTTTAAAAGGCGCGTTGCGGACTTTCGCTTGTTTGACGACATATTGACCACCCAAAAACAGGCCAACTAGCGCCCTCGCCTCTGCTGTGTGGCTCAATTCATAAAATGTTTGGTTTTCCAAATCAATCGCCGTGTCTCGATCAACCAAAGCCGCGGCACTTAATAGCCCTATCACCTTTAACGGCGCAGGATACTTGTTGCCCGATCTACCCAAAATAGCACTCTGAAGTTTGTCCGCTGTTTCCGCGATCTCGGGCGAACTGACGTTGACTGCAGAGCGTTTGCTGATTCGACGCTCTTCAAAGTCCACTTCGCCATTGGCATGGGATACCAGCAATGAGAGGGCCGCGTCTCTTACACTATCGGCCTCTATTAACTGGTCCACAGCGCCTGCTTGTAAAGCTGATTGAGCTGATTGTTGCACCCCTGAAGAGATCCACTGAGCTGCTGTAGTAAAACCAATCAGCCTAGGGAGACGCACAGTACCACCCCATCCTGGGATTATACCAAGCCCGGTCTCAGGCAGCCCTATAGTCGCCTTAATATTCATGACTCGTGAATCACAGGCCAGACAGATTTCGAAGCCGCCGCCAAGGGCAAACCCATTAATGGCCGCTACCGAAGGGTAAGGGAGATCTTCAATGGCCGAGAAAAGACCGTTAGCGTGCTGAGCCCCCGCTATAAATTCTTCTTTTGGTGCGGCAAACATCGCGGTAAATTCAGTAATATCGGCTCCCACTACGAAAACCGACTTGCTGCTACTTACCAGCAGACCCTTGATGGACGCTTCACTCTTTAGCATCCCCACCGCTGTTTCCAGCTCGCCCAGTGTTTTCTTGTCAAACTTGTTAACCGAGCCTGTAAGGCTATTGAAATTAATCTCGGCGAAGTCATTTTCAATCATTTTTAGCGTAAGGGTTTGTCCACTGAACATAAGTCTTCTCTGGGTTCATTTTGTTTAAAGAACGATATTCTAACTTTCTAGAAGGTTTAGTCTATGGTTTACTGCTTCTTATTCTGATTATCATTGAAATCTATCAAGAACGGATCAATTTAGATATGTCTCTACGCGACAAAATACACGCAGAACAACAGCTTAAAGCTCTTTATGACGAGACGTGAGGTTATGCCTGTTGAAAACGGTGACGGTTCAGAGATTCTCAAACAGCTACATAAGCCTGGTTCACCCGCGTCGACTGCGCATAGCAGTATGCCGCTGTCATAGGGGGTATTAAGCGTCTGTTCGTGGGTCACAACCGAGTCCGATATTGGCAGGCCTGTGAAGGCTTTTGTTACGGCAAGGGAAAAGGTTCTAGCTACTTCCTAAAGAGTATTACGTCTGCGCCAATAAAGACGGGCGCACTGCCCCACGTGGCGCCCAGGTATTCAAAACTCTGTTGTGAGAAAAAACTAATGTGGGTTGGATCGTTTTTATAGTGCCAGCGGTCAAAAGACTCTCGGTCAGCAACCTGTTTGGTCATTAGTCCCAGGTAGCCTCCATGCTTTAATAATCCCCACAGCCGATTGAGTTCTTTCCCCGGCGCCGCTAGGTGCTCAACCACTTCGGTACTAGTAATAAAATCATAGTGGCCAGCAAGGGCCCGTTTATCTGGGGCGTAAAAAGGATCATAAATATTTACCTTATGCCCCTTTTCTTCAAGCATTAGCGATAAAGTGGGCCCCGGGCCGCTGCCAAAGTCTAGACCAAAACTATTAGGCGCAAGTTTTTCAAGTAAAGGGTCAGCAAGACGACTTAGAAACTTTCTGTAACCTTGATCATTAAGATTATTTTGGTGTTGATCATAAACCTCCTTTTCAGCCTCTGAAGAAAGATGAAACTGCCTTGGCACAGAAACCAAGGAGCACCGCTTGCACTGCAAATAATAACGATGCTTATCGCAGTGATAATCTGCTAAATTATCGTTGCAGCACAATGGACAAGAATGGTTGTTCAAAACGACACTTTGCATTTACATGGGCTCCAACATTTGTTCTTTTTAGGCGCGTAACACAGCCATTTGAGATTCATAGGTCGCTGTCTTTGATCTTTATTAGGCCGCCCATAATACCCACATAGGCGGCGCCATCGGGATCAATTGAAATAGAACCATAGTGATTATTGAAGAGCCACCCTGTACCAGTGAGTAACTTGTAGATAGGCTCTCCTGTATGGAAATCTACCGCTGTGAAATACCAGGCGTGTAAATCAGCAGGATTGGCCTCGTCACGTGTGTAAAGATAGATCAAGCCGCTGGCTTCGGAGACTTTGGGCACCGCAGACGGCGACGTTATTTCCAGGTTTTCCCATACGGTTTCACAGCCGCTACCGTCTGCAAGAATATCGACACGAGCGAGCCCCGGCTCTGATGTCGGTACGTTTTTGGGGCCCGAATAGCCGAAATTGTTTTCAGCGATCAGTGAACGTCCTACCGACGCCAAAGAATTTTCAGTAGTGCCCTTATCAGCTGGAAAGATACCATGCTTGCAGACCACAGCCCCGTCATCTTGATCATAGACCATGATATTAACCTGACCATCGGCGTTATCAGTAATCGCCACGTAATCTCGCCCCACTAAGGTGGGAGTGGTACCAGAACCGAAACCCATAGTGCCCTCTTTGGCTGCGCTGCCACGATCATATGCCTGCCGCCATTGCATGGTTAGCTCACCCTCACTGCTACGCCGGAAGCTGTATATAGCATGACTGGAGACCACAAAAACACCCTTCTCCCCAACAGCGAGAGCGTTATCTATGCCTTCCTGCTCGCCATGGATATTTAGCGACACAGCAGCACCAGCTTCACCATCGGCACTGACCATGCCAACAACACCTGCTCGAGTAATAAGCCAGTAGTTACCCTGCCAGTCGGGAATTACATCGATAATTCGATGAGGCCTGGTGCCAGCAGAATCCAGCAAATTGGCAAGAGGAATACTTTCTTGCAACGACCATTGGTAATCGCCGCTTTGCTGCGTCAACTCCCACAACTGAATCGCCATGTCATTGGTGGCCAGCAGCACCCTATCCTGACTATCTAAATGGAAGTAAACACCACCACTAAACTTCTTCCCGATAGGTAGCCAACGGGTGATTACCTGCCTAGCGAGTATTTCCAATGTGTTTGGATCACGCGCCACCAGGATGACGCCAAAGGGCGTGACGCAAGTGCCAATCATCTGGCCTCTGCTATTAAAAGTCTGGGCGACACAACTGCCCAGCCAGCGATGGAACTGCCGGGTACTAACTTCCGGCTGAATACCTAGGGGACCTGACCAGGGATAACTATCACTCTGGGCAGCGTCGTTATGCATACTGTTCAACCCTACCGGAGCAAGGGCTGGGTGCTGAAAACGTTGGGATTTCTCTACTACCGGTCTTGTGGCCGCTGGCGAACCTATAAATGCGGGCACGTCGACAGCTGTAGAAGGTGTCGGCCTAGCCGGGTCTGATTCGAGATATAGCCATCCCGCGCCTGACACAGTCAGGGATATGGCCAGGACCACGGCAAAAATCTTCATAGCGCAACCTCCTCTAAATTGGTGATTGTGGATGGAATTATAAACATAATATTTCACCTAATCGGGTCCGGTTGATCAACATCTGAAAAAACTCCCTGATATTCTTGTCTGAAGTTGTGATTTCACATTGACGAAAACACGCTCTGTCAGTATTATGCGCGCTCTTGAGAAAGACCGCATGGAAAGCAATTCGGGGATTAGCGCAGTCTGGTAGCGCGCCTGCTTTGGGAGCAGGATGTCGGGGGTTCGAATCCCTCATCCCCGACCAATGGCTAAAATATCAACAAAAACAACAAGTTAATAAATTAATCTTTAAATTTCTAGACAGTTTTCTAGACAGTTTATTTCGTTAAATTGGGTCGGTTCTTTTACAGATTCTTTAGGGTTATTCGGCCTCTCGCCATACCATCAAATGACAGACTCCTGCCCCAAGCTGCCGATGGCTGTAGAAGACCGTAAACAGCCCCATAAAGGACTTTAGGTAGAAATTCTGGAACCCTACCAATGCCGTAGTAGGCGGGCTTAAATGACCCTTCATTTTAAGCAACAAAAACAGTAGTTAATAATGTCACCTGCAATTTTGACGACAGAGTTGTGCCTCTGGGACAATACTCTAGACAGCTAACACATCCGTGACACTCACCTCGACACCATAAGCCATTGATATTATTAATAATAACTAATCTAAATTTGGCATTGTGCAAGATCAGCTGGGGATGCGCTCGTGGGGTCAGGTGTGTCAGATAAGTACCTACCCCCTTGTGTCATGGAGACTTGTTGACCAACCGTGTGAGCTACTTCTTCTATGTATCTGTAGCTCTGGTATTCTAAAGGCCGTCTATAGCACTATCTATGTAGGTTATATTTGTAGTAGTAGTTGTTAGGGCCATCTACACGGTCTAACAGAACCCTCTAAGCATTAGCACCCGTTGCCACTGTGCAGTCTATACATCATACTTTTACGTATATCAGCTTGTTCCTTATGGGCTTATTGCCCACTCAGATTACTTAGAGACCCTCCTAGGTATACTAGTAACCGTAAGGACGCACATCACAAAAGGGATACAGCGATTTGAGTGATTACGAAATAATGAGTAAAGGCAGGATGATAGCCTTTACCACAAGTGCGTGTGAGCCTGAGTCTTCTGCGTTAGCACATAGCGTAGTGAAGATTATACAGGCCTCTGAGAGCCGTATAAGGGTAAGAAAGGCCAAAGATCAAGTAACCTTTGAGCAAGGAGTAGACTTAGTCCTAGGCGACTTGCTTAAAGCATATGCGGGTGACTCCAGCCAATGGGCTTACCGCGCGACAGGAATCAGCAACTTTACTGGGGAACCTGTGGGCTATAAAACCTGGCATAGAATCATGCCGGTGCTGCAGGACCTTGGTTATGTGGACTATCACGTAGGCACGAATCATCAGAATCCCTTTGACGATGGATATATCGCTGGTTCTGCTAGCCGCTTTAGAGCCACTAAGAGTCTTATAGCTCTAGCGGAATCGAAAGGCGTTAATCTTGAGCTGCTGAATGAGCAATACCACACTGCACTACCGAAGTCCGTTCTGAGACTCAAGTCCTCTAAGCATGGCGAACTTCAAGGGACCGTAATGGACTTTGCCATCACACCTCAAGCACAAGCAATTATTGATCAAGTAGAAAACATAAACGAATACCTTGCACAGCAAACACTTACTGGCGGCGTTTTTGAAGGCTACCGCCGAGGCTTCAACCTGGGAGATGAGAAAGGTTTTGATTGGAATCAGGGTGGCAGGCTGTACGCTGTCGGCTCTGGTTATCAACAATTACCCGGCGACACAAGGGCCGCCATGCTCATTAATGGAGAAGCTGTTGTGGAAGTCGATGTGTCGGCTAGTCATCTGTCGATCTACGTCGGTCTAATGGGTCATGATGTTTCAGACGGTGCAGACCTATATGTGGTTGAAGGTATCGATAGAGAGGTTGTTAAGGCTTACGTCACCGCATCCTTCGGCCAAGGCAAGCTAGCCAGTACGTGGCCGAATGAGATTGATGTTGATATTGAAGAGGTGAAACAAACGCTATGCAAGACCATTCCGTGCTTCAAGGCCCTGGGAGAATCGGGCTACGATTGGGCAACCTTTCAATTCTTAGAGGCTGAAGCCATCATAGAGGCAATGGAGTCACTACAGGAAATAGACATCCCTGCTTATTCAGTGCATGACAGTTTGATCGTTCCTGAGAGTGGTGCCGATAAGGCCAGAGCTGCCATCAGGAAGGCTTGGCGGTCTAGAGGTTGGCCGATAGCACTTGGATAGATAAAAGTCTGTTGACAATAATAACTTCATTTATGGACAATAGTATAATCTACTAATTCTAATGAGAAGGAACTTATGAAACTTGTTCGGGCTGGCTAAGAGGAGCAAATGATTGCTTTGCATAAAACAATAGGTTACAGCATGAGTTAGCATGTTTGTAACTCCCTTGTAATACCTGTTTTTTAGCACCGTTATCAACCAACCATAGTTCTTGCTTTCTTTCAGTTGGTTAGCTCTGTGCTGGTTACAAAGTTTGTAACAAAGGCTATTAACTCGAGTATTGGAATCACGGTCCGCAACACAATCCTTTTTATTCGCACCCATTAATCAGAGTTTTACACATTGAACTACCCCCCCCTTTGTCAGAAGGAACTCCTGCTCTACCCTAGTATTACTAATACGCGGGAATGAATTGGTTCAATGATAGTTTATCTGTGGCGGCGTAAACTATTGATTTTAATAGATTTATTAATTTTTAAAAGCAACACATGTTACTTTCTGTGTTACGTTAAAGTCTCCCTCCAATAACCCTTACTCATATGAGAGCCCACTAACCTTACCAAAAAAGATTTTGTACACAAAAATGGTGCGTCTAATAATTGTCGATAATGTGATGGCTACTCCATAAAATATTAATGTAAGGAATTTCTTAGCGCGGCCCCTGGAACTAATTACCGCGACTGAAAAGACCCGGTCAAACCCGAAAATTAACCGCAACGACGGATCAACGGATAAGGCCGGTCGGTTATCTAGCTCCCTCACCGATGCGGTCCATCTCCTAGCTAATCAGAGAAGCGCTTTAACTCGCGCCTAGCAATCACAATCTTATGTACCTCATCAGGGCCGTCTGCAATACGTAGCGCCCGACCATTGCGCCACATGGCTGCAACCGGCGTATCGTCAGATACACCGAGAGCGCCGAGACACTGGATAACTCGGTCGAGCACATTCATCATCATATTCGGCACCACGACCTTGGTCATTGATAGTTCCTGGCGGGCATTGTGCTTACCGACAGTGTCCATTTTCCATGCTGCATACTGGGTCAGCAGCCTGGCCTGATCGATTTCCATACGAGAGGTTGCGATCCACTCCTGAACGAACTGCCGATCACCGAGTTTGATATCACCACTCTTGCGAGTATTCGCATGCCGACACATAATTTCAAAAGCTCGTTCGGCCATGCCAATAGCGCGCATGCAGTGATGGATTCTACCCGGCCCGAGTCGCGCCTGAGCTATCATAAAACCACCGTGTTCTGGCCCAAGTAAATTGGTGATTGGCACCCGACAGTTGTGGTATTGAATCTCGCAATGCCCACTGCCGCCGACATGGCCCATCACCGACACCGATCTGACAAGGTTGAACCCCGGTGCGTCCGTTGGCACGATAATCATAGACGCACGCTCATAACCGCTACCCTGAGGATTCGTGACTACCATCACAATGGCAAACTTAGCTCCGACGGCACCACTGGTAAACCACTTATGACCGTTGATGACCCACTCGTCACCGTCTCGAACAGCTGTCGTTAGCAGGCCTGTGGGGTCCGATCCGGACGAATCAGGCTCTGTCATGGAAAAGCATGAGCGAATACTGCCTTCCAGTAGCGGGCGCAGGTATTCCGCCTTTTGCACCTCAGAACCAAACTCTGCCAAAATTTCAGCATTTCCAGTATCCGGGGCGTTACAGTTAAATACCCGTGAAGCAATACTGCTGCGCCCCATCTGTTCACAGAGAATGGAATAATCATGATTCGACAGCCCCGCGCCCCACTTTTTATCTGGCAGATATAGATTCCACAGACTCAAAGCCTTAGCCTCAGCGCGCAAGCGTTTCATGGTCGGCGTATCCCGACCATCGTTGACATCATGTTCCTCTTTGATTACCTGTTTTTCAGCAGGAATAATTTTCTCATTAAGAAATCTCAATACCTGATCCTCAATGATTCTACCTTCTTCTGAGATACCAAATTTCATTACGCTCACCTATCCACTGTAAATAAGATCGTGATGCTAACAAGAGAAATCTACCGCCAACTTGACCTGCGTCATTGGATCCTCAGTTGTTGATCTAGATCAACTGAAAGGTTTCGCCCCCAGAGCTCTCCAGAGCCATAATGCGTCGAGGTACAAAAATCAAATTAATCCTAGTGTCGAGTCGTATTACATGTCAGATCTACCCGCTTATCACCCGCCTAACTACAATCTGAAGGTCGTCCGCCAGTTTACGATCATGACGGTCGTCTGGGGTATTGTCGGCATGCTTGTCGGTGTCCTTATTGCCGCTCAGCTAGCCTGGCCAGCTATGAACTTCAATAGTGAATACCTGCATTTTGGCAGGCTCAGACCGTTGCACACCAACGCCGTCATCTTTGCCTTCGGCGGCTGCGCACTAATGGGAACATCCTTGTATATTGTCCAGCTCACCTGCCAGGCTAAACTGTTTTCCGCTCGCCTCGCGAGTTTTGTCTTCTGGGGATGGCAGTTGGTCATTGTGTCGGCCGCTATTACACTGCCGTTAGGTCTGACCACATCAAAAGAATACGCTGAACTGGAATGGCCCATCGATATCCTCATAACCCTGGTCTGGGTTGCTTATGCCATCGTCTTTTTCGGCACCATTGCGCAGCGAAAGACCCGGCATATCTATGTGGCCAACTGGTTTTTTGCGGCGTTTATTATCGCCGTTGCGATTCTACATGTCGTCAATAGTCTGGCGATTCCTGTGACGTTTACCAAATCCTATTCTGTGTACGCAGGTACCATTGATGCCATGGTTCAGTGGTGGTACGGGCACAATGCGGTGGGCTTCTTTTTGACCGCAGGTTTTCTGGGCATGATGTACTACTTTGTGCCGAAACAGGCCAATCGACCTATTTATTCTTACCGTTTGTCCGTCGTCCACTTCTGGGCACTGATCTCCATTTATGTGTGGGCAGGCCCTCACCATTTACACTACACCACTCTTCCTGATTGGGTGCAGAGCCTTGGCATGGCCATGTCTTTGATTCTACTGGCACCATCATGGGGCGGCATGATTAACGGCATTATGACCCTGTCCGGTGCCTGGGATAAGCTTCGGACCGATCCAATCCTGAAATTTTTGGTGGTATCGTTATCTTTTTACGGCATGTCGACCTTTGAAGGGCCGATGATGGCGATCAAGTCGGTTAATTCACTGTCTCATTACACCGACTGGACCATTGGCCATGTGCACTCCGGTGCACTCGGTTGGGTGGCAATGATTTCCATCGGCGCCATGTACCATTTGATACCTATCCTGTGGGGGCGAAAGCAGGGCCAAATGTACAGCGAAAAATTGATCGAGATGCATTTCTGGATGGCAACCATTGGTACTGTATTGTACATCGCTTCTATGTGGGTCAATGGACTGATGCAGGGCTTGATGTGGCGTGCAGTGAATAGTGATGGCACGCTAACCTACAGTTTTGTTGAATCTGTCGAGGCCAGTCTTCCCGGATATATCGTCCGCTTCATCGGTGGCGGAATATTCCTCTCAGGTATGTTTGTAATGGCATACAACGTCTGGAAAACTACCAGAATGCCGCAACAGTTGGTTGCGGAGAAGGCTTCGTGAACGATTTCATCGAAAAAAATATCGGCGTCATGATGTTGCTCATCCTTTTTGCGGTGAGCTTTGGCGGTATCATCGAGATTGTACCGCTGATGAATCAAAATGTCGTAACTGAGCCTATTAACGGCCTAAAGCCCCTCTCCCCGCTACAACTGGCAGGGAGAGACATCTATATTCGAGAAGGTTGCCACGTCTGCCACTCTCAGATGATTCGCCCACTACGTTCCGAGGTCGAACGTTATGGACACTATACGGTTGCGGGAGAACTGGTCTACAACCACCCTTTCCTATTTGGCTCAAAACGTACCGGCCCGGATCTCGCCCGGGTTGGCGGACTCTATAGTGACGCATGGCATCAAGCTCATCTATATGATCCCCGAGCCGTTGTTCCGGAATCTAATATGCCTGGCTTTACCTGGCTATTTGACACGCCAGTGGATGCGGCTGTGTTACCAGCAAAGCTGAGAGCGTTGCGCACCGTGGGCGTTCCTTATACGGATGATAACATCGCCAACGCAGCACAGGGGCTGGAAGACACCACCGAAGCGGATGCGCTAATTGCGTACCTCCAGCAGTTGGGTACGTTAATCAAGGACCGGAGGTGAATGTGGATATAACAGACTTCCGAGGCCTGGCAACGATCTTTTGCGCCCTTGCTTTTGCTGCCGTCGTTTTTTGGGCCTATGGCCCGAGCCGAAAACAATATTTTGATGATGCTGCCCAGTTACCCTTTACGGATCAGGGTGAGGAGAAGGCTGATGAGTAGCTTTTTTAGTGCGCTTATTATCGTTGGTGTCTTGGGTTCTTTGTTGGCGTTTTTTTTGATCTTGCAAATGAACAACCGAACTAACAATAAGCCAGGGCAGACCACTGGTCATAATTACGATGGTATCGAAGAGTACGATAACCCGCTGCCAGCTTGGTGGTATTGGGGTTTCATCGCCACAATTATTTTTGGCCTAGGCTATCTTGCCTATTACCCAGGGTTGGGTAATTTTTCGGGTTTATCCAATTGGACCCAGATCAATCAACTCGAAGTCGAGCAGGCCGTCGCGGATGAACGTTATGGACCAATTTTTGCGCAGTATCGCGACATACCTATAGACACATTAACTAGCAATCCCGCAGCAATGAAAATGGGCCATCGATTGTTTATCAATAACTGTGCCGTCTGCCATGGAGCTGCAGCGACTGGTAGTTTAGGTTTTCCTAATCTGACCGATGAAGAATGGCTTTGGGGCGGCGACGGCACCACGATAGAGACGACACTGCGCCATGGTCGCAACGCGATGATGCCTGCGTGGAGTAGTGTCCTGAGTAATCAAGACATCAAAGAAGTCACAGAATATGTACTTTCGTTGTCAGGCCGGGAGGTAGGAGCGGCACTTGCTAGTAGTGGCCAAGCCCATTTTATGACCTACTGTACTATGTGTCATGGACCAGAAGGTAAGGGGCAAGCAATGTTTGGCGCACCAAATCTTACCAATGATATCTGGTTGTATGGCAATTCTCGAGCGCGTATTGAACAGGTGATCAAACATGGTGGAAACGGTGCCATGCCATCCTTCGAGTCAAGACTAGGTTCGGATAAAGTCCATATCTTGGCAGCTTATGTGAAGAGCCTCGGTGAAAGCTAATGGAAACCCGACTCGCGCTCAAAAATATAAATGCTCATTATTTGAGGACGCTAGACGAGCGTGATAAATGACTGCGCTAGATAATTCGCCTAACAAAATCCCGTCGGTCACATTAGATGATGTCGACTCCAGTGTTTACAGTCTGTATGAAAAACGTGAAAAAATATTCACTCGTAGTATTGAAGGTTTTTTCCAGAATGTTAGGTTGTTTACCGGCTGGCCTTTGCTGCTGGGTTACTTTCTGACTCCCTGGATAATGATTGATGGCCGTCAGGCCATTTTGTTTGATCTGGCCGCACGGAAATTCCACATTTTCTGGTTGACGTTTTGGCCACAGGATTTCGGTTTTTTGGCCTGGGCGCTGATGATCGCGGCTTTCACTCTGTTTTTTATTACCACCCTGCTGGGACGAGTCTGGTGCGGTTATACCTGCCCGCAGACTGTCTGGACTGCAATTTTTATGTGGGCTGAACAAGTCGCCGAGGGTGAAAGGCATCAGCGCATCAATCTGCAAAAAGCGCCCTGGAGCCTGGAGAAAGTCTTCAAACGTTTCACCAAACACGGAATGTGGATGGGCTTTGCCGCTTTAACGGGCCTGACTTTTGTGAGTTATTTCTATGGCGTTCGAGCGCTGGTGACGGACGTCTGGCATTTTAAGTTAGCAGATACAGCGCTGTTCTGGTCAGTATTCTTCACTATCGCGACTTATGCGAATGCCGGCTGGCTACGAGAGCAGGTGTGTCTGCACATGTGCCCCTATGCCCGCTTCCAATCGGCAATGCTTGATGAGGATACGTTGGTTGTCAGTTACGACCCACAACGTGGTGAACTGCGTGGTCCACGAAAACGTAATGCAGATCCGGATACGCTCGGCCTCGGCGCTTGTATCGATTGCTTCTTATGTGTCCAGGTTTGTCCGACGGGAATCGATATTCGGGACGGCTTGCAGTATGAATGTATCAATTGCGCTATTTGCATCGATGCCTGCGACTCGATTATGGCTAAAATGAACTATGCCCCTGGGCTGATTTCCTACACGACCGAGAATAAGCTCGCGGGCCGAGGCCGGACCTGGAAGCGTCCCAAATTGGTAGGTTATGGGCTGGCGGTGATCCTGATGATCACCCTGTTTTCCTATAGTCTTTTCACCCGGATGCCCCTTGAACTCGACATCATGCGCAATCGCGGAGAGCTTTACCATGAAGTCGCTGACGGTCTAATTCGCAATACCTATCTGGTTAAAATTATTAATATGGACCGTAAAACGCATACCTATCAGTTGGCTTTATCTGGGTTACCAGCGCCCCGCATGGTACCCGATGCCCGCATAGTGGCACCGGCAGGTGAGGTCGTTGAGCTGTCGATTGATGTCCTGGTCGATCCTGATAAATTGATCGAGGTTAACACTGAAATCGAGTTCAGGGTTGAGACGGACGATAGTCTCTGGTATGCCACCAGCGAGAGTCGTTATCTGGGGCCAGAGCCTATCAGGAGCCAAAATAATGATTGATTCATCGACTGACATGACGGACACCTCTCTCGAGGGAGGCGGCAAGCCTTGGTACCGTCACACCTGGCCCTGGGTACTCATTTTGATCCCTTTTGCGGCGGTTTTATTTGGCATTCTGATGATATATATGGTCACGCGCTATCCGGATGACCTGATGGTCGATAATTATTACAAGGAGGGTATGGCCATCAACCGGTCTCTCTCCATGGATGCCCGGGCTCAAGATTTGGGCGTCGAGGCGGCCTTGATTGTGAACGACGCAGGACAGATACGATTCTCCATTAAAGCGGCCACAGACACCGTCATTGTTCTCGAATTATTTCATGTAACCGATCGCGATCAGGACAAGGTATTGATTCTCTATCCTGAGTTTGGCATGACAGAGGAAAACGCGGTGATCTATTCGGCGACCAACCAGGACATGGATAAGTTACTACACAGCCCAGGTATCTGGTACCTGCAACTTAGTGGCGCAGATGATCAGTGGCGTCTACGTCAGCGAATTCAGACTCCTGTCCAGCAATTGGTGCTCCACAGTCAATGAGTCAAATTAATGAGATTTACATGACAGCTCAAACGCATATATCTAATCCTATAGCAGCCGATGAATCACTATCGTTGGCTGCCAGGCGCATCGATTTCGCTGATAGTATCTCGTCCCGTAATTCATGGACACAATTATCCATGCGAGTGCCTGATATCCGTTGCGCGGCATGCGCACTGAAAATTGAACGCCATTTAAGTGCCATGTCTGACGTTACTCGGGTTGCTACCAATCTCGCTGACAAACGGGTTGTCGTTGACTTCTCTGCGGGCGATGCCTTCGACTTTATTGATGCTGTCGAACAACTAGGCTACACCGCGCTCCCAGATCGTCTAAATTTGGCCCAGGACGCTCTGCAGAAAGAGCGTAAGTCGATGCTGGCACGAATGGGGGTCGCGGGTATTGGAATGATGCAGGTGATGATGTTTGCCCTAGCGAGTTACGTGGCTGGGCCCGAGGGAATAGAACCGGCCTATGAGGGATTGATGCACTGGGCGAGTCTGGCAGTCGCTACACCGGTTGCCCTGTACAGCTCGATGCCATTTCATTTGGGCGCGTTTCGAGATGCACGCAATCGTCACCTGGGTATGGATGTTCCCATCTCTCTTGCCATCCTCGCGGCCTATAGTCTGAGTCTCCTCAATACAGTCCTGTATGCAGGGTCTGTGTATTTCGACTCAGTATGTATGTTCGCGTTCTTACTGTTGATTGGGCGCTACATCGAATTGGGATCGCGTCAGAAATACCAACTGAGTCAGAATCTTAATGATCATATTTTACCTAATGCAGTTCAGCTCTTCACGGAAGGAAAACCTGGACTCTATGTGTCGGTCAAGTCAGTGCCGGTCGGGGCCCGGGTCAAGATCAGCGCCGACCAGGTTATCCCCATTGATGGTATTATTGTCGGTGGACAGGCCAGCGTTAATGAAGCCGCGTTCACCGGTGAGAGCATACCTGTCAGCAAGGGCTTAGATATGCTGACACTGGCAGGTTCTCGGCTGGTTAATGGCGAGTTAGTCATTGAATGTACTACAAAATATGAAGATTTTGTCCTGACCCGGATATCAGTTCTGTTCCGAGAATCAAGTTTATACAAACCTAAATTTTCATTACTGGCAGATCAGATAGCAAGCTACTTCGTGGGCTTTATCCTATTGGTAACCATTGCTAGCGCCCTTTTTTGGTTGCAAGCAGGTTCTGACCAATGGTTCAGTATTGCTCTGGCGGTGCTGGTTGTTTCTTGCCCTTGTGCGTTGTCCCTTGCCACGCCCGTGGCCTATACCGTGTCGCTCGCGGCGTTGCGAAATCACGGCGTAGTGATTCGCAATGGCGAATTTCTTGAGCGTCTGGCCGCGACGGACGGGATAGTCTTTGATAAAACAGGCACCCTTACCACGGGTGCCCTGCAGCTTGGGCAAGTCAAATTACTGACGCCCAGTATCAACCGTAACCAGGCTGTCGAGATTGCTGCCGCTCTTGAACGAGGCGCCCTACACCCCATCGCGAAGGCTTTTCCCCTAGGGTCGAGCTACACCGCCGAGGATATTAATATCAGCGCAGGTGAAGGGGTCAGTGGCCGCGTAGAGGGGCAGTACTATCGTTTGGGCAAGCCTGATTTTGCCGCGGGTATACCAATGCCAGCACCTCCTGCAGCCGGTATGTGGATATTGTTGGCTGCACAAGTGCCTCTGGCCTGGCTGCAATTAATTGATGAACCACGGCCTGAGGCTGCAAGTGTTGTAGCTGGATTGCAGGATCGTGGGTATGCCATTGGATTACTCTCAGGTGATGGTGCCAAAGAGGGGCGGAGAATTGCCAGTTTGTTGGGAATTACTAATATCACAACCGATGCCACACCTGATGCCAAGGTTCTAGTGGTGCAACAACGTCAGGCTACGGGGGTTCGCCTGCTGATGGTAGGGGATGGCATCAATGATACCGCGGCAATGGCGAGCGCTCATGTGTCAATTGCAGTCAGCCCTGTAGATGTTGTTGTGCAGGAATCTGCAGATGCGACACTCCTCACAAACTCGTTAAGTTCTTTGCCTTTGCTCATCAAGTTCTCGAAAAAGGTCCGCCGAATTATCCGCCAGAATGTCAGTTGGGCAATTACCTACAATCTGTTCGTGATTCCTCTGGCAGTCGCTGGCCTGCTACAACCCTGGATGGCAGCGCTCGGCATGTCCCTAAGCTCTTTGTTCGTAGTATTCAATGCCAATCGGCTCAGAGAGGTGCGTGACTGATGGAAATTGTCTTTATCCTCATACCAGTAAGTCTTGTCATTGTTGTGATTGCACTTTGGGCATTCGTCTGGTCTGTCCGTAATGATCAATATGACGACCTCGAAAAGGAAGCTTATCGAATCCTGATAGACGAGGAGATAGAGATACCACATCCGCCAACCAATCAGGACACTGACGTGAAAAACACGATGCAAGATCAAGACAGGATCGAAGGATCCTCAATAAAACAATCAAGGAGAACAGTATGAATCATCTATTTGGGATCTTGTTCAGTCCCCAGCAAGAATGGGAAAAAATTCGAGAAGGTGCGAGCTCAGTTGCGAGCCATTACACCAAGTATCTATTATGGATGGCGATGCTCGCACCTCTAGCTTGGCAGTATGGTTCGACTCAAATCGGCTGGGAGGTTGGCGGAAGGGTTATTAAGCTCACCAGCGACAGTGCGACACAAATTATGCTGCTATTTTTTATCGCCATCCTACTGGCCTCTGCGTTTCTCGGTTATATGATTCACTGGATGTCTGAAACTTATGGGGCTGAGCATTCGTCTCTCGGTAAAGGCGTCAGCATCGCAGGTTATACCTTGACGCCTTTGTTTATCTGTGGCTTGACCGGTTTTTACCCACTGCTCTGGCTCGATATGTTATTGGGTTGCGCAGCAGCAGCCTATACGGTCTACCTTTTATATATCGGGGTGCCGATTGTGATGCAAATTCCCAAAGAACGGGGTTTTTTGTTTGCCAGTGCCATGGTCGGTGTTGGACTGATATTGTGCGCGGCATTACTCGGCGCCACCGTCATACTCTGGGAAATGGGTGCGATGCCGGTATTCACTGATTGATCATAGTCAGAACGACTTTGATCCTGCCACCATAAAACATCGCGCAAACAGCCAGAGCACTCGATCACTTCAGTAATGGGTACTTATGGTTATTTTGCTCATCCCGGTTTTTATTCCTCCCGTGAGCGCTCTGACATAGCCGATGTAGATCCAAAATATGGACATCATTACCATCTAACAGCAGAATCTCGCTAACCTGCAATCGGCGAACAACGCGACTCACCGTTTCCGGCGCAATTCCGAGATAGTTAGCGATATCCGAGCGAGACATGGGCAGGCGAAATAAGATCGGCGACAGCCGTCTTTTCTGATAGCGATTTGACAAGTTTAAGAGAAAATTTGCGAAACGTTCCTCAGCAGTCTTTTTGCCTAGCAATACTTGCAACTGCTGGTCACTGCTGATTACACCACTCAGTGCTCGGAACATGTGTGATTGAAGATTCTTAATCTGACCTGACAGCTCCTCCAGTCGATTATAAGGAATCTCACAGACATAGGTATTCTCCACAGCGATGGCCGTGTTGAGGTGTTTACCGGAGTAAATCGCATCCATACCGAACATTTCACCCGGAAGATAAAACCCAATGACGCTCTCATTCCCTTCTTGATCGACACTGTATGTTTTCACTGCCCCAGCGCGTACAGCATATAATGACGAAAATTTATCGCCGCTTTCAAAGACTAATTTATTGCGCTGAATGGGTTTTTTACGTTTGATTAAGGCGTCAACGATATCGATCTCGTCATCCGTCAACGAATAAGGAATACAGAGTGCATTGAGACTGCAGGCCTGGCAACTGACTGCGTAATTCTTTTGTTCCTTCATTATTGCTCCAATCTAAAACTTAAGGTGAATCGCGCATGATCTGCCCTTGATTGACGTTACAATACTCGAATTGAACGTAACTGTCAGAAGTATAAAAAGTACACAAACAATTTTCCCCAGACTCTCCGTATCTGTCTCAATAATTTTGAGTAGAACAGTGCGTAATGAACGAGGCAACTAAGGCGTTAGATACGACAGCTATGGAAAAATGTTTATAGCATTTTTTTGAAAAAACATAAAAAATCCATCTATTTTCTAGAGACACTATATCCACCTCTAGCTTTCAAGGCGTAATTCTCTAAAAACAGAGCATGTATGATAGCCTAAGACCACATTCAAGGTTAAAAACTTAGTATTCCTACCCTCGAAAACTACCCCCATGGGGTTAAATGCTTTGAGACTTCAAAAAGACCGCTAAAGCCTCTTTTATTGTTGTTTTTTAGTTCCACCAATAAGAGCAACCAATGCCCATCATGCTGAACGAGTTACCATTGTCATAACAAATTAAAAGTTGCGTGTTAATCTTGGGGAGGGAGCTTAAGTACACGCTCTGGGTGCACCCCATCCACATAGCCCATAAACCCGGAATGAATGTTGTAGCCAATTAATTCACGCGTACGTTTAGGCAAGGTTGCCACGATTGACCGAGGCACAGCAGCCATCATGTTTTCCAGTTGACGCGCCCAACCCACACAGTACTGCGGTGTAACAATCAGTCGATTAGCCGTAGAATGATTAGCACCACCGCGGTGAATCAAAGTACCTTTTGCAATCATTAACGATCCGGCTGCAAGGGTAACTTTGAGCGTATCTGGATGCGGCTGAGGGTCTACGTTATTCTCGATAACAACATCTTGGGCAACGGTGTCAAAATCACTTATTAAGGATGTCCCATGTGCATCTGCGCCCCACAGATGACTGCCGGGAATGATTTCCGTCGCTCCATTTTCTTCGGTGGTGTCATCAATCGCCCAAAAAGCGCTCAAACCGTAGGCCGCCCGAGGCCGTGGCACAAAAATATCGAAATCGTCATGATGCCAAGGCTGTACGGTTTCATCGGGCTGTAAATCAATCGCGAGAAGGGAAGACAACAAACAGCTATCGCCCAAATCAGCTTCGGCAAATGCCAACGCCAGAGGGTGGCTAACCATATCCGAAAAAACCTCAGGCGCCTTGGCCAATAACGAATAAACCCGGTGTGACTTATAGCCTTCAAAATTATTGCGTCCGGGTTTGTTGAGGTAGGGTTGCAATGCATCGCGAACCCTCGCAATTTCAGGGGCAGACATAACATTGTCAAAAACCAAATAGCCTTTTCTGTCATATTCGCTTTTTAAGTCGGCAAAGGAGCGGCCTTTTAGCCATGGCGACAGGGAGTTGTGGTCTACTGCACTAATTACATGGCGAGTCATAGTGTAACGCTCATTATTATTTATCCGGACGGCTAGCAGAATAACAGACGTAGCCAATAAGAACAGTGAGCGGCTTTATTTTACAGTTTGCTTAGGGCGTACTACAGTCTCTCATTAGACATGGTTAGGGCCCCCAAGGTTAGTACTATTTTGATTATCTATTGCAGTTGCACTACATGGGATATTAAGCCCCCCCCTTAGCTCCTACCCAAGGCACTATTTCTCAGATTACTGTGGGTGTAATGTCGCGACAGCTTTCAGCGCCCCGGCAACAGTTCCGGGCGCTTGTAGCAGAATCGAACCTTGCTCGTCCAGCACAGAGAATACGTTTGAGTGTGCAACTTCGCTACCGTCAACTACCTTGTATTTGATGTCCAGAGCCATCGCCAGACTTCTCACATCAGGCGCTGCCCCATTGAGCAACGTCCAGTTGCTGTCATCAAGATTTTGCTCGACTGCAAAAGCCTTAAGTATCTCGGGCGTATCACTCTCCGGTGTCAGAGAAATCAGTACAAAGGACACAGTACTATCACCCCTGGCGTGTAGCTCAGCATCCATATGTTTAAGTGCCGCGACAATGACGGGGCAAGCGTGCAGGCAATGAGTGTAAATCATAGCGACCACTTGTTTGCGCCCCTGCAGACTGCTCAACCGAATAGTTTCGTTATTCTCAGTACGCCAATCAGCTGTCAGGTGATAAACCGAGTCTGATGGGAGTTCAGCATATACCTGACTGAGATTCACCATCAACAGACTGGCGAGGATGACTTGGATAAATCGTTTTTTCACTACTCTATTCTCCATTGGATGCACAACGAAACCCCAGATTTGACAGACTGAAGTCTGCTTTGAGACTGGATCGAAAGCCGAAACGCATAAATGCGGCATAGTTTGATGGGTCGGCACTACCGGCGGCACCGGCACCACAAAATAGTCCTTTATCGAGGTTTGAATCGGCACGCGACTCGCCACTGACGAGTGCCGAGTTGAAGTCCTCAGTCCACTCCCAGATCAAACCGTGCATATCCTTAACGCCCCAGATATTAGGAACACTCTGATCACGTCTTCCCACTCGCTGGGTTGTTGGCCGACCATACCAGGCCAAAATTACCTGATTGTAATCTGGATCATGGCTGCCTCTTATCGATGTTTCACTCGCGCTGGCGACGTGCTCCCATTCTGCAACTGTAGGAAGTCGTTTATTCTGGGATTCGCAGTAGGCCTTGGCGGCGAACCAGGAAACTGCAATAACCGGTCGGTCAGTATCATTAATATCCGGCTGCCACTGGTTTATTACATTTACCCAATGGCCTAAATAATTCTCCTCAGCGAAGACAGAGGGAATACGGGACTTTTGCCACTTCGTATGCTCGCTAACAAATTTATAGAACTCTTCGTTACTGACCGGAAGTTGGTCGATAAAGAAGGCGTCAACTTGCGTCTCTTCGCTGTCTTTAGTCAGGTATAGGGCCCGGTAACTACCAGCATCGATAGCTACCATGACCGGTTCTTCACTGGCGAGAAAATCACTCGACAGTGAAGTTAACAAGTAAAATAGCAACGTCCTGCATCTATTGAACTTCATCTCTAGAGGTTCCTGCATGAAGTTAGTCAGTAATATTTGAAACGCTCTCGGCGCTGATGGCACCGCCCTTGTTCCCCCAATTGTTGAGAATGAACGTTATGACGTTAGCGATCTCGGCGTCTGTCAGGCGCATGGCCGGCATCACTCCATTAAAAGTTTTACCATTGACCGTTATGGGACCCGTAAGGCCATTGACGATCGCGCTGACGCCACGCATCGGGTCTGCGTTCAGATAATCTGATTGTGCTAGCGGTGGAAATGCGCCAGGGATGCCCTCACCACCGGCTTGGTGGCAAGCCTGACAGTTAGCCTCATAGACTCGCTTGCCGAAAGCAATCTGCTCAGTCTCGCTGGTTGCCATAACAGCTTTATAATCACTATCCAGGCTCTGGATCGCTGAACCTTCAGGTAAATAAATGCCATCGAACTGTTTGCCTGAGAAAATGATTTTATCGTCTGGCCCTGTGACCTTCAGCATTCCCAATGCCCCTTTATTGAAGGCCCGGAAGATCGAGTGATCTACGATAATAAAGGTGCCAGGCACTTCCACTTTGAATTCCACGATCGTGGATCCTCCAGCGGGAACCAGCGTGGTCTGAACATTGTGGTTGATATTCGTGCCGCCTTCCATATAGACATTATCAAATATTTCACCGATTACGTGGAAAGAAGACACTAGGTTTGGCCCGCCGTTACCTACATACAACCGGACAGTCTCGCCGACGTTGGCTGTCAAGCTTTTGTCACCGATCATGCTGCCTACCGCGCCGTTGAAGACCACGTAGTCTGCATCCTCATCAATCGCCTTTTCCATATCGAAAGGTTGCAGGCCTGCCTCGCCATAGGCGCCACGGGTATAGAAATCACCTTGGACAATATAATATTCTCGATCTACCGGTGTCATTCCGTCTTTCGGTTCAATCAAAATCAGACCATACATACCGTTGGCGATGTGCATACCTACTGGCGCGGTAGCACAATGATAGATATACAGCCCAGGGTTTAATGCTTTGAAGCTAAAAACCGAGGTATGGCCCGGTGCTGTGAAGGACGAGATGGCGCCACCACCGGGTCCTGTTACTGCATGTAGGTCAATGTTATGCGGCATTTTTGAACTCGGGTGGTTCGACAGGTGAAACTCAATCTCGTCACCTTCTCGGACCCTAATAAAGCTGCCGGGCACGGTACCACCGAATGACCAATAAACATATTCAACGCCATCAGTCATTTCCCCGACTTTCTCAATCGTCTCCATTTCGACGACCACCTTGGCATTGCCTTTCCGTGTAATAGCGGGCGGCACCATGGGCGGAGAGGTGACAACTGCTTTTTCTACCGGCAGGTCTCGATTGGCGACAGAGACGGCCAATAATTGTGGCGATAAAACTGATATGGCGAGTAAAAACGTCCAAGCTAAAACTTGATTGATGCGGCATCTCATCGTATGAATCCCTGTACAGTCGTTCATTACAAATTATTATGGCTTTAGAATATCAACTAAGAATCCATAAAATCTGACGTAGATCAAGACCTCAGACCATAAAGGGCTGTGGGTCGGTTATTAGCGCCTATAGAGAAGTAATCGATTGAAATCGGCGTTTCGAGCCACTGCTTAAAGCGTTAGCATCATCGTCAGCCACACCTTTGTTGTGTCGGTGGAAAAGGTATCACTAGAGTAGTCAGCGACTTTAAGTTGTAGAGAGACCGCCTTATTGATGTCGTAACCCAATGATGCATCAATCTCATCACCATAGTTCACGCCACTTTCATCGGCCTCGAATCTGTGCCAATTCAACGCCAGTTTGATAGGGCCAGCCATACCTCCAACTCCCAACGAGAAATCCCTAATGCCATTGTTAGGTGTGCTGAGAAATTTGTCAGCCCAACCCTGAAACTTATGCAGTGTAGCTAGGGGCGTCCTAAACCCAACCTTTCCATGATCACTGCCCAAAACTTCATAGCCGATACTTAATGTGACTGGGGTAATTTTGATCGCAGCACCCAGATGGTAATAGCTGGCACGATAATTGGTTTTGTTGTCTCCCGCATCTGATTGATTTGCGGCCGTCGCCGTCACCTTGACCGGTCCGAGGGTCCCGTCATACGACACCCCATAAGTGCTGATTGAATTGGCAGGGCCATTGTCGTTATCGAAGCTCATATCATAGAAAAAGCCGCTCACACTACGAGTCGAGGTAAGGGTGTACTCAGCCTTGAACAGGTGGGTTTGACTATGCCAATCAGCTGGCTGTGATCCGTCCGCCGGGCCAAAAATACGATTCACATTCCAGATGTAACTATAGTCAAGGAGCAACCCGTCAATGGGATTGAATTCTCCACGCACACCATCATAGGTTTGTTCGTTCTGGCGCCAGGCGACTCCGCCGACAAACCGCTGTCTACCATGAATAATCCTTTGGCGACCTCCGGTGGCCGTAGTGCCTTTTCTAGCATATTTTATATAGGCCTGATTTAAATCAAACCCATCAGGATCTGCAACGGCAGGATACTGGGTCTGTCGATTCACTGTCGAGTTGTATTCCTCGGGCCCAATGTTGGAAACATAGTCTGCTTCAAAGCCTGATGAGAGTTTTCCGATCGCCCCAGATTGCCAGTTGAAGCGCGATCTCAAAGTCGATGCTCTCGCCTGATTGGCGGTTCCTTGTTGATCAACATATTCGTATCGATAGCGAAACTTCAGTGCGGCCTTACCGTTTTTTATAGCCTCTCTTAGCACATTGATCGTATCCCCATATACCGATTGTGTCATGGGCCTTTCGACTATATCAATCGCCTCTATTTCGACGACGATCCTAGCGTTTCTTGTCCCTGTAACTGTGGATGACGCTATGGGCACTGAGGTAACAGCTGCTTTTCCGACTGACAGGTCTTGATTGGCGTCAGAGCCTGCGAATAGCTGTGGCGACAAAAGTGACAAGCTGAGTAGAAGTGTCCAGGCTAGAGTTTGATTGACAAGGCATCTCATCTTATGAATCCTTGCATTACGGATTATTATGGTATTCAGAATACCAACTAAGCACCCATAAAACCTGATATGGATCAAGAATTCAGTCTCCTCAGCAAAGAGTCTTTAATGAGCCCCTCAGATAGCCTGTGTTGGGCCTTAGAGTTGACTGAGTATTTGATGTCTCAGGGAAGGTTATCGCTGTCTAGCAGGACATAATGAGTAGCGATGCTACTAGGGTAAGACCATAGGTTTTTAGCGATTTGCCATAGCTGGATGCACGCCAGGGAATATTCCACATGGCCAGTATAGGTAGTACAGCGGTAAGTAATATCCACTGCACTAACGACCAACCAATTAGGCCCTGTGCTTCGGATATATTGGTTTCCATTAAATTACGGATCATCACCCGATTAAATATGGTGCCATATTCGCTCATGAAAAATGAGGTCGATGCAGAAACTACCAATACAATGCTGGCTGCCACACGCACGGGAATTACTGCTGCCAGTAAGGTAAACTCCAAGACAATAAAGGCCATAAGAAAGATCGACACGCAGATCAAAAATCCGACCTGATCCAGTCCCATAGGGTAATCTATTAGGAGTGTGCCAAAAAATGCCTCATTTTGTATTAGCACCATCCACAACGCGATCAAGACGATAATGCGAGTGGGAGTAAGAGAGACTTTCGTGAATTGGTCTTTGATTATGTCTCTATTCATTTTTTATCATTAATGAGTTATTTAGTAACAGTAGAGGAGTTTGCAAGTTCACTCATAAAGAAGCCCTGCAAGTTAAATTCTATACGTGTAGCGTTCTCGCTCAGCACCCCCAAAGGAGCATTTAGCTACCAAAATCTGCCTTGTAGTCAGGTTCAGAAGAAAGTATTCGTGGAGAGTTACCGAAGTATCGTATTTAGTGTCTAGCACAGTGCTTACCGCGACATAATCACTGCAAAGGCATTAGCCGGGCGTGGTCTGCTTTTTTTAAATCCCCACAACTTTATGACTGCTCATGGCACAGAGCAGGCAGCTTAGACTTCCACGATCAGGCTGAAGGTAGGGCGTTATAAGTACCTTAGCGGACCATTACGGATTGGTAGTAATCGTAGGTGGAATTGTCTGTAGTCAGGCATAGGGCGAGTACAGAGATTATTGCTTACTCCTTAAACTGGTTAACTCCCTCAATTATTTCTTGCATTAGGGTCACCGTATACCCTTTGAAATAATTCTTACCTGTCATGGCATCGCCCTTCCCTTCTTCATGTCCAACCAACCAAGCTACCTGTTGTTCTGTGTACCCCTTGCGGCCTGCCCAAGTAATAAATGTTGCTCTAAGGCTATGACACGCAATCGCTCTATCTGTTACAACCTTGGCCTTTGCTTTGCCAAACCTTTTACTAAATGCAGAACTATTCCTCCAAGTAGATTGTTTCTTCACTGTTGCCGCTTGGAGTCTTTCGGGAATCGGAACGAGCCGTTTAGCTGAATCGGTTTTACCGCCTCCCCACGCCTCAGTTTCATCAATGGCAAAACATGCGATACCATCATGGGTCTCAATGGTGCAGTTGAATATTTCGGCCTGTCTCATGCCAGTACTTCTTAATAGATTGGCTATTAGCTTGTCATCTGGGTTCTTGTTAAGTGCAAACTTGCCCACTATCTCTCGAAGCATTGTATCGGGCATAAACTTGTAGCGTACCTTGTCGCTTTTACCTAGCTTGATATTGCTAAATGGATTCGCTAACTGTGCATTAATCCTTCCGTCGTCTTGAGCAATTTCGAATATTTGCTTAAGGCATGACAAGTAGGTGCTTTTTGTACCTGTCGCCTTATCTAGGGACTTAACCCACAGGACAACATCTGGTCTACTAATGCCTTCTAGCGGCCTATCGTCACCAACACCAACGAATCGATCAACAACCATAGTAAATTTATCTAGGCTTAAATCATCAATAGTACCTTTCTTCTCAGCTATTAGTGAGGCCAAACCTTGTCTTATTGAGTATTGAAATTGAGGAGGGGGCACTGTTCCCTGCTTTGCCTTTTGCAGTGCCCAGAACGATGCTTGATCATCGGCACTAAAGCCCTTTAGAACTACCTCGGCATCTTGTCTGGATCTGGCCTTGGCCTCTGTTAGTTCCGACCATATGTCGGGATTGATTAACGGCTCAGGTTCAGTGAGGTCTAGGTTGCCGCTTTCGTAGTACTCTAAGTGCTTCCTGTAAACGCCTGAGTCGCCTTTGTCTGTCAGCATAGCTTCCCACTCAGCAAGTATTAAATCGACCTTACGAACGGCTACGGCTCGATCTTGGGTTTTCAGATTAATGCTGATTAACTTAGTACCTAACAAATGTTGTAGTTTTTTAGGCGGGAATCGTTGAAACCAGTGGACTTTGTGACGCTCTTTTAAGTAAGATACGCGCATTGTATGACCTCCCAAGGTAAGGGAAGATTCTAGACAGTTTTCTAGACACATACAATAGCTTGAGAAGTAGACCTGTAGCAGTGTAAAGGGTTTAAGGGTGTTTTGGCTTAGTGTCCCTCATCCCCGACCAACTTTCCGGCTTGAAAGCTATGCCGCCCATAGCTCAATTGGATAGAGCATCCGCCTTCTAAGCGGAAGGTTCCAGGTTCGAGCCCTGGTGGGCGGACCAAGGTTTTTTGTCTGTACTGGTTTAAACGTATAACTTCTCAAATATATACCGCTTTAATGGTGGACGTAGCTCAGTTGGTAGAGCCCCGGATTGTGATTCCGGTGGTCGCGGGTTCAATCCCCGTCGTCCACCCCATTAATGCTTCAAATAGACCATCCACTTGGCGCCATTTGGTATCAAAAATATCTTAAATTTGGCAGTATTTTTTAAAAAACATCTCTATAAAGTGGCAAACTCGATCTTCGCGCGCTAATGTATCTGAAACACCCCTTTTGTTGACCCCAAGTAATCACCTTGAATCATTGCCGAATATCCTCAACATGTGGAGCATTTCTTGAAATCAGGAATAATAAAATATTTGTTGTTAACCTTCGCATTGACTGTGATTGTTTTGTCTTGGTTGATCGACACTGATTGGGAGGTGAGTCATACCATTGATATTGAGGCAAAACCATCAACGGTATGGGACTTGCTCGTCAATCTCGATGGCTACCCGCAGTGGAATCGTTATTCGCCCACTGTGACGGGCATACTGGCTGAAGGTGAGGTGTTAGTGGTTGAAGCTCATCTTGATGACGAAGTACGATATGTAAAAAGCCTAGTCTTGTCGGTGAAGCCGGAACAAGAACTGTGTTGGGATACATATAGCTGGTTTAAGTTTTTAGCTAACGGCAAGCGCTGTCGCTGGTTATCTTTGACAGCTAATGGCGGCACTCAATTAATTCATCACGAAGTTATGCAAGGCCCTTTGGCGTGGCTGATAGAAAGGCTTTATCATGAGCGAATTAAGCGCGGGTTGGCTATAGCGAACAGCTCGCTCGCGGCGGCGGCTCGTAAGGACACTTTGAGGGATACGGACAAATCCTATCGTCTCGAGGTAAACTAATTTGAAATCCCGCTGAACATTTCATTATGAGTTAGCATCAGCTTATCCTAACTAGGATTGTGCCAGGCACTTAACTTTGTTGCGAAACCCTCGTTATGGATAGTTCTAATCTTTTGCGCCTCACGCTTATTAGCTGAGAGAGGAGTTCTTGAGGGTTATAGAAAAGGGCTTTTGGGATACTGGTAATCTTGATCTATTTCTAGGTTGATTAGATTACCTATTCGGTTATTATTAATCAAAAAAAGGAGAGCTACATGAAGATAGCAGAACTAATGAAGCGTGATTCCATGGGTAATCTATTTGGCTGGTTGTGGATTATAGGTACTTTTTCAGCTGTTTATTTCTTTATGCAGGCTTTCTTTTACCAAGACAGTTGGATCCCTTTTTTGGTGGCATTTATCATTGGTGTCGTGGGAAAACAGTTACTGAAGGATTTTGAAGCGGGTAAGAAAAGTTGAATCAAAGAATCTAACCGCACATGTTTATTTCGCTTAAATAACGAGACCACTGATGACTTACTTAGATATAGATTTTGTAAGGAAGCAATTTCCTGCATTTAGCGAACCAACGCTAAAAGATTTTGCCCATTTTGAGAACGCTGGCGGTTCATATGCCTGCCGTCAAATGATCGACGCACTGCATCGCTACTACACAGCGACTAAAGTTCAGCCTTACTATGGATTTGAACCGTCTGTGGATGCGGGCATAAAAATGACGCATGGTCGAGAGCGCATGGCGTCGTGGCTTAATGTTGCAGCCGATGAGGTGCATTTTGGTGCCTCAACCTCTCAAAATAGTTATGTGGTGTCACAAGCATTAAGAGAGCACCTGGAAGCCGGTGATGAAGTTATTGTTACTAACCAGGATCATGAGGCGAACATTGGTGTTTGGAGGCGTTTGGAAGCAGCGGGTATTGTTATTCGAGAGTGGCAAGTTAATCCTGAAACAGCAGAGTTAGAGGACAAAGGATTAGATGCCCTTCTTAATGAGAAGACTCGCGTAGTGGCTTTTACCCATTGCTCAAATATAGTGGGCAGTATTAACCCAGTACGTAAGTGGGCAGATAAAATTCATGCTGCGGGTGCTCTGGCGTTTGTTGACGGTGTTTCCTATGCCGGCCATGGTCTTCCCAATGTGGACGCGCTGGGAGCTGATATCTACTTTTTCTCGCTCTATAAGGTCTATGGGCCGCATCTTGGCGTTATGGTGATGCGTGAGGCTGTTAATAAAACACTACCTAGCCAGGCACATTTTTTCAATGTGGGTTCTGCTACGAGTCGGTTTACACCCGCGGGGCCCGATCATGCGCAGATCGCGTCAGTTAATGGGGTCATTGATTATTTCGAGGCGATTGATGCGCATCATTTTAGTGACAGCGAAAAGTTACTGTCCTCCAAAACAGATCGAGTAGGCGCATTACTTCACAATGCCGAAATTGAGAATTTGGAGCCCTTGCTAGAGTTTCTAAGGCTGCGCAAAGGTATTAACCTAATAGGTAAGACTGTTACTCAGAATCGAGCCCCTACCCTTTCCTTTACGGTCGATGGCACTGATCCTGCTGACGTCGCGGCCAAGCTAGCAGAGCAGCGTATTGGTATAGCGAATGGCAACTGCTATGCGTATAGGCTGATGGAAGCTCTGGGCATACCTCCTGATCAAGGGGTTGTGCGCCTTTCCTTTGTGCATTATACGAGTAAAGCGGAAGTTATCCGCTTAATTGACGCTTTGAAATCTGTTATCTAAACTGATATTTGATTGATTATAAGGTCAACGAATTGGAGCAAGATACGTTAGGTTCTATTTAGTTCGCAAATTAATCTGTGGTCATATATTAAGACCAAAGAGAGGGTGAAAATGGACAGGCGACAGTTTTTGTATGGGGCGACGGCGTTGGCGGCAGCGCCCATGATAGTGAGCTGCGGTGCAGATGGGCCGGTTGTAACTATTGATAATAGTTACCCGGTGAGTAACTTCGGTGCTACATCGACAGCTGAGGAGGTCACCTTAGGATTAGACCTAACAGGAAAGACAGCCTTAGTCACCGGTTGTAATTCCGGCTTGGGTCTCGAGACCATGAGAGTGCTAGCGATGCGCGGCGCACATGTTATCGGTACTGGTAGAACCCTTGAGAAAGCCAGTAAAGCCTGTTCCGGCGTCCCGGGTAGAACAACTCCGGTGGTCTTGGAGTTGTCCAGCTTACAATCCGTCGTAGAGTGCGCAGACACGGTTGCCGGCCTTGGCCTTCCGATCGATATCTTAGTGTGTAATGCGGGCATTAACACCTTTGGCGAATTGGAATTGGTCAATGGTGTTGAGAAAATATTTGCGATTAATCATCTGGGTCACTTCGTGTTAGTAAACAGGTTAATGCCCCTGGTGAAACAGGCTCAGGCTGGGCGTATTATCAATGTGGGAAGTCGCTCTGCCTATGTGCAGGCACCTGCGGTGGGCATAGACTTTGACAATCTTCGAGGTGAAGGCCTATTTGATTCCCAGGAAGCTTACGGCCGATCCAAGTTGGCCAATGCCTTGTTTTCCCTTGAATTGGCCGCACGGTTAGAGGGCTCCAGCGTTACTTCCAATGTTATTCACCCCGGATTGGTCAAAACCAATATCGCTCGCACCGCTCCTGCAGTTCTGCGCAAAGGGTTTGACTGGTTTGGCGGCCTTATTGCTAAAACACCCCAGGAGGGGGCTGCCACTCAGGTTTATGTGGCTACCAATCCCGCTCTCGAGGGAGTCAGTGGCGCCTATTTCGAGGACTGCAATGCGGTTACCGTCAGTGGAGATAACCACATATTCGATAAGCCAATGGCAGAGCGTCTGTGGGCCACCAGCGAAGAGATGGCCCAGGGTTATCTGATATAGACGCGCCGGTTAAGGCGTTTGATGTCGGCTCGGTGGGCGCAGATTGGCTCTATTTAGGTGATGAAAGCTAATTTTATGTCGTTTTTAGGATGCCCAAAGGCTTGCGTAATTGGTTATCCTTCGCTACCTTAGCCGCCAACCAAAATCTGCCCCGTTAAAAGGAAAAACAATGCCTGCTCTAATTCTTGATGGAAAATCTTTGTCGACTCAATCTGAGGCTGATCTAGCTGGCCGCGTGGCCGAACTTAAACAAAAAAATGGCGGTCAAGCGCCTATATTAGCCACTATCTTAGTCGGGGCCGATCCGGCTTCAGCAACCTATGTCAAGATGAAGCAAAACGCTTGTAAGCGAGTAGGCATGGAATCTATTGCCGTCGAGATGCCTGCACATACGTCAACACGAGAATTACTGGCTCAGATCGATGAGCTTAATAGCAACCCTAATTGCCACGGAATTCTGCTGCAGCATCCAGTACCTTCGCAGATTGATGAGCGCGCCTGTTTTGATCAGATTAATATCGCCAAAGATGTCGATGGAGTGACCTGTCACGGCTTTGGCCGCATGGCAATGGATGAAGAGGCTTATGGATCGGCAACACCTCAGGGCATTATGCGGATCCTAGAGGCCTATGATATTGAGTTAGCAGGAAAACATGCGGTGGTGGTTGGCAGGAGCCCTATTCTCGGAAAACCAATGGCTTTGATGCTGTTAAATGCTAATGCGACGGTAACGATCTGCCACTCTAAAACGCAGAACCTCCAAGCTTTAATTAAGCAAGCCGATATTGTTGTTGGTGCCGTCGGCCGTCCAGAGTTCATTCAAGCCGACTGGATTAAAGACGGGGCTGTTGTGGTTGATGCGGGTTATCACCCAGGTGGTGTTGGTGATATTGAATTGACCCCACTGGTTGACCGTGCCGCGGCATACACGCCCGTTCCCGGCGGTGTTGGGCCGATGACCATTAATACGCTAATACAGCAGTCTGTTATAGCGGCAGAGAAAGCCTTACTTAAGGGCTAGGTTTTGCTGCTAATTTTATCGATCATCGCTGAAATTGCGTTTTTTGCGTAAGGCTGGTTTATTGACCAGACCTGCTGCGCAGTTTCTAAGTTAACAATTTCGTTGTGCTCATTAGTGCCACCAGCCTGTCGGAGCGTTTGCTTGGTTCTTAGCAGGAGCTCTTTGGGTAGGTCACGGATGTTAGCTGTGAAGTCAAAAGCTGCTTCGACCAACTCGTTCTGTTTGACGCACTTCCATGCAAGTCCTTTATCGACGGCTTCTTGACCAGTAATCGATTGAGAAAATAACAACATGCCTGCCGCTGTATTCCAGTTCACTAGTTGACGTAACATCCAGCTATTGCCGCCGCCAGGGTGTAATCCTAGACCGAAGAACCGAGGCTCAAACCGAGCTTTTTCGGTCACTATACGAACATCACAGCCCACTGCCATATTGAAACCTGCGCCTACCGCTGGGCCATTAACGGCCGCGATGGTTGGCAGCTCACATTGCGCAATGCTCAGAAAACCACTATAGATATTTTCGAGTATTAATTGGTCAGCCGTTATATCGGTAAGCTGGCCACCTGCACAAAAGGTTGGCCCATTACCAGTCACTATTAGCGCTTTTACATCAGGCTGCTGCTCTGCCTGAGCCACATAATCGACGATCATCTCGCAGACTTCCAACGTGAGCATATTACGCTTCTCTGGATTATTTAGAGTTAATAACGCTATGTTGTCTCGAATTTCAAAAAGCACCAGAGGCATGTGTGAATCCTTGTTGTTAGAGTGCGGTAAGGATACCATTTACCGAGACCAAATTTGAACCGTGAGATCACTGTCAATGTCTATAAAAAAACACCCTGCTATCGCTCTTAGCGCCGAAAAACTGGTCGCACACCGTGGATATCGGGCGAAATATCCCGAAAACACCGCTCTATCGATTACCCAAGCAATAAAGGCTGGCGCTCTCTTTGTAGAGTTAGACGTGCAGTTTAGCCAAGATAAACTGCCCATTATTTACCATGACACAAATTTATCGAGGGTTAGCGGGTCTGATAAGGATGTATTTAATTGCGCTAGAGATGAGTTGCTGCGTTACCCCGCGTATGAACTAGAGCGATTGGGTAGCTGCTTTATAGATGAGAAAATATCGCCGTTAGAGCACCTAGTAACCATTTTGGAAGACAATCCTGAGGTTAAGGCCTTTGTCGAACTAAAGGATGAGTCTATTGAGCATTGCGGCCGAGAGGTTATCCTAGCGTCAGTGCAAGAGATATTACGCCCGGTTGTCAATAGAGCCGTTATTATGAGTTTTGATTATTCGCTGGCTTTAGGCGCGAGACAGAATGGCTGGCCGTTGGTGGGCCTAGTCTTAAGAAGTTGGGATGACCTTTATTCTGACGAGGTTAAAGCTGTCAAACCTGACTTTATTTATACCGATCATCATATTATCCCCCCAGAATGCGATCTCACCAGCATAGAGAGCTTGGCTAACACCACCTTAGTCGCCTATGAAGTTGGTAGTCGAGAGTTAGGGTATGCCTTATTGGCGCGAGGCGTCGATATGCTTGAAACTTTTGAAATTGAAGAGTTACTGGCGACGATATGATCTATTAACCTAACCACGGCGCCAGGTTGTCCCTTCTCGACTATCTTCAAGCACCACACCACGTGACAATAGATCTTGGCGAATTTGGTCAGCCTCACTGAAATTCTTATCGGCCTTAGCCTGTTGTCGTTGGGCGATCATATCGTCAATCTCGGTACTAGAGATATCATTAGAGCCTCTAGCTTGAGTAAACCACTCTTCAGCATCCTGCTGCAGTAGACCCATTAGAGACCCAAGCCCCTCTAGCTCCGCGCGTAAATCTTGCTGTTGCACACCGTCAGCGGCTCGCATCTGTTTGCCCAGACGATGCAATTCGCTGATGGCAAGAGGCGTATTAAGATCATCTAGCAGTGCCTTATACCCTGTGCTGTCAGCAACAATGGTAGCAACGCAGTGGTCAACGCCGCGCAGGTAACCATACAAGGTATCAAGTGAACGCCAGGCGCTATCTAGAAGATCCTTGCTGAAGCTTTGCTCTGAACGATAGTGTGCAGATAAAATGACATAACGTAAGACTTCACCTGGGTATTGGTCTAGTAGGTCATTAACCATGCGAAAGTTGCCCAACGATTTCGACATTTTTTCGCCGTCTATATTAATGAAGCCGTTATGCATCCAAACATTGGCCATCGCTTTACCGTTATGGGCACAGCAGCTTTGCGCTATTTCGTTCTCATGATGAGGGAAAATTAGATCTTGCCCACCGGCGTGGATATCAATAGTATCGCCGAGGTGCTTTTCGGTCATAGCAGAACACTCTAGGTGCCAGCCTGGGCGGCCTTTTCCCCAGGGACTGTCCCAACCCGGCTCCTGATCAGTCGACGGTTTCCATAGCACAAAGTCGCCAGCATAACGTTTGTAGTCAGCCACCTCGACCCGCGCACCAGCAAGCATGTCGTCCAACGAACGGCCGGATAGTTCACCATAGCTATCCATTGATTGGACAGCAAACAGCACATGATCATCAACCTCATAGGCATGCCCTTTCTCGATCAAAAGGCTAGTCATGCTGATCATTTCCGGAATATGTTGCGTCGCATATGGAGTAATGGTGGGCTCAAGATTATTAAGCGCGGCCATGTCCTCAAAGTAAGCCTTTGAATATCGAGCAGAGACGATCGAGACATCTTCATTAAGCTCGGCTGCAGCAGCCATTATTTTGTCATCAATGTCAGTAATGTTGCGCGCATAGACAACCCTGGGATACTCGTTCTGTAACACACGAAACAGGGTGTCAAATACCACAGCAGGACGAGCATTGCCGATATGCACACGGTTGTAGACGGTTGGGCCGCACACGTACATTGTAATTCGGTCGGGATCGATCGGTTCAAACGGCGCTTTTTCTCGTCTAAGAGTGTTGTATAGCACTAACGAACTTTTTGTTGCTTCGGTCATTCTATACTTTCCAGTTATCGCGTAATCCAATAGTACAATTAAACACCAAATTGTCTAAATCACCGCTATCACGAGTGAAATACCCTTCCCTCTCAAACTGATAATGCTCTCCAACGATCGCTTCAGCAAGGCTCGCTTCCACTTTACAGCCACTCATTTTGACTAACGATTCTGGGTTAAGGTAGTCAAGAAAATTCTTATCACCCTCATCAGGCGCTGCCTCGACAAATAAACGATCATAAACATTAACGTGGCAGTCTACTGACGTTTCATTTGAAACCCAGTGAACAACGCCTCGAGCACGTATGCCGTCCGGCGCATCCTGTCCAACCGTGCCAGGCACAAGGGTTGCTATCACTTCGATAATTTTGCCAGCCTCATTCTTAATGACTTGGTCCGCCCGGATAATATAGGCACTACGCAAGCGAACATAATCTCCGATCACGAGCCGTTTAAACTTTTTTCTAGCGAGACTTGTATCTTCGCTAAAGTCCGATCGATCAATGTAGATCTGCCGACTAAAATCCAGACTACGTTGCCCTAGATCTTCTCGGTTAGGATGACAAGAAACATCGAACTGCTCCTGACCCTCATAGTTGCTAATTGTAATCAGCAGAGGCCTCAGTACACACATGGCGCGACCGGCATTGCGATTAAGGTCGTCACGAATGAAATGTTCAAGCTGAGCCATGTCGACGGTACCGTCGGTTTTGGCAACCGCCAAACTGTCACAAAAGTTTCGAATCGCAGCCGCACTCACGCCACGTCGGCGCAAGCCTGAGATAGTCGGCATACGCGGATCATCCCAACCTTCCACATAACTCTGGTCTACCAACTGTTTGAGCTTGCGCTTACTGGTAACTGTGTAGTTGAGATTTAGTCGTCCAAATTCATATTGCCTAGGAACCGATGGTACGGGTAAGTTAGCAGTAAACCAGTCATAAAGAGGACGATTAGCTGCAAATTCTAGGGTGCAAACCGAGTGGGTAACTCCCTCTATTGCGTCTTCCTGCCCATGGGCGAAATCATAGGATGGGTAGATATTCCATTTACCCCCTGTGCGCTGATGAGCCATCTTTTTAATGCGATACAACACTGGGTCGCGCATATTAATATTTGGCGATGCCATATCGATCTTCGCACGAAGTGTCATTGCACCCTCGCTGATTAAACCTAGGCGCATATCTTCGATTAAACTTAGACTTTCCGCGGCAGCTCTTTCTCTAAACGGACTGTCTTTCCCAGCCTCGGTCAACGTACCCCGATACTCACGCATCTGCTCGGCATTGAGCTCACAGATGTAGGCTTTGCCTTCTGTAATCAAGTGTTTTGCCCAGATATAGAGTTGCTCAAAGTAGTTAGAGGCATAGCAAGGGCCATTGCCTAGGTCGAAGCCAAGCCACTCAACGTCTTTGATGATGGCTTGGACGAATTCGTCATCTTCCTTCTCCGGGTTGGTGTCGTCAAACCGAAGATTACAGACGCCCCCATACTGCTCAGCCAGACCAAAATTGACGCACATTGATTTAGCATGACCAATATGGAGATAGCCATTTGGTTCTGGAGGGAAGCGGGTAATGACCTTTTTAACCCGACCGGCGGCAAGATCAGCATTAATAACCTGCTGGATAAAATTAATTGGTTTTTCAACGTCAGTCATAGTTTTTGCAAAGATCGGGCTAGGAAGGTTTCAAGTATAGCGTTAGCGCGCTTTTGGATAAACAAAAAGCCAGAAATAGCGCTTTTTTATTTCGGTAAAGCATAACTTTTTGCAATATCAGTAATGATTGGTTTAAATCAGGCTCGTTACCCCCTAAAATAGTAGCTATACACACTTTTATTATTGCTAAGGAATACTAATGATTACATTTCGGACCACGATGGGTGACTTTTCTGTTGAGCTTGATTTTGACAAAGCACCCGGAACCGCGGCTAACTTCTTACAGTACGCACGCGACGATTTCTTCACTGGCACCATTTTCCATCGCGTCATTAACGGCTTCATGGTTCAGGGCGGTGGTATGGACTCTGACATGAATCAGAAAGCTAGCCGAGCGCCAATCGAAAACGAAGCTGACAACGGACTCACAAACGAGATTGGTACGCTTGCTATGGCAAGAACCGGTGACCCGCACTCAGCATCATCACAGTTCTTTATCAATGTTGCTAATAATGGCTTTTTGAACCATTCAGGCAAGAACAGCCAAGGTTGGGGCTACGCCGTGTTCGGCAAGGTCGTTGACGGCATGGATGTGGTTGATAACATGAAGGCAGTTAAAACAGGGAATTCTGGCGGCCATCAAGATGTACCGGCCGATATCATAGAGATCACCGACACAGTCATTGGCGAAGAGTATGCCGATAAATAGAGTGACTATTTAATGTCTGTTCTGATGATTTCAGACCTACACCTGTCCCCTGAACGCCCGGTCATTGTCCGGGCGTTTTTGGATTTCATAAAGGATCGTGCCGCGCAGGCCGACGCGCTATATATTCTTGGAGATCTCTTTGAAGCGTGGATTGGGGACGACGACCCGAGTGATCTGGCTAATCAAGTGAAAAAAGCCTTATTAGAGTTGAGCAATAAGAAAGTTCCCGTTTATATACAACGTGGCAACCGGGATTTTACGCTCGGCGCTCGGTTCATGCGAGAAAGCGGCGCCACATTACTAGCTGATGAAGAGACTATTGAATATTACGGATATCGGGCACTCGTTATGCACGGCGATTCTCTTTGTACTGATGATGTCGACTACCAGCGCTTTCGTCGAAAGTCTCGAAATCCCGTTTACCTTTGGTGCTTAGTTCATTTGCCATTGAAGTTGCGGCAGAGAATCGCCTCTAAGTGGAGACGTCAGAGTGCAGCGGCCAATAGCAACAAGGCTAGTGCCATAATGGATGTTAATGGCGAAGCTGTAAGCAACGTAATGAATAAGCATGCGGTTGATGTTCTTATCCATGGTCATACTCACCGGCCACATAGACATCAACTAAATAATGGTGAGCGTATTGTGCTAGGTGATTGGGATGCTAATGGATGGACTCTCAGTATAGATAGCAATGGTTTTGAACTGGAATCCTTTCCTATCCTTTAAATTCAACAAATACACCAATTGTATTGAATCTAGCTGGCTATATGCTGTCGTATGAGTACTATTACGACCTTGTTTGTATTAACTTTATTGGATAGGTGATTATGGAAACTGAAAAGTATCGCACGAGCAGTATGTCTAGTGGCATTCAAAGCACGGCTCTTAGCCCTGAGGTTAGCAAAGTACTTCGCAGCACCTACATGCTGCTTGGGACAACTATCGCCTTTAGCGCCCTTATGGCGGGCATATCCATGGCCATCAATGCACCCTATTTTGGACTGATGACACTCATACCCTACTTTTTGTGTTTGTGGATGACTGAGAAAAACAAAAATAGCTCTAAAGGCTTATTTTGGGTGTTTGCTCTAACGGGTTGGCTAGGCTTCACGTTGGGGCCTATTTTAAATATGTATCTAGCCGTTAAAGGGGCTGAACCAATAATGTTGGCTCTTGGTTCGACCGCGTTAGTGTTTTTCGCTTCGTCGGCCTATGTGTTAACCACCCGCAAAAACCTTAGCTTCATGACCGGCTTCTTGATGGTTGGCATGCTGGTAGCCTTTATTGCCGCCATCGCTAATATGTTTTTACAAATTCCCTTGCTGTCTTTAACAGTTAGCGCAGTATTCGCCTTTCTATCCGCTGGTATCATCATGTGGCAGACTAGCGCTATTATTCATGGCGGTGAGCGCAACTACATCTCTGCCACCGTGATGCTGTTTGTAATGATCTACAATCTCTTCCTGAGCCTTCTTAGTATATTTGGTATTATGGGTGATGATTAACCAGCCAGTGTACGTTTTACGCAAAGCCCTGTTTAATAGCAGGGCTTTTTTGATGAGCGACTAAATATATGTCGGACGACAATAACTATCTTGCTAAATTGCCTCAGTGGACGCCTGAGCATGCTGCTGCGCTTGGGTTAGAGCAGAATATTAAGATCATCGATGAGCATGTCGAGGTGTTGTTGTTGGCAAGGGATTTCTACAAGGATTATGGTTTTTCCCCCTCAATGAGACCCTTATGTAAGACCGTTACTGCTGCCTTGGGTGTTAATAAAGGCCGTAGCATCTATTTAAATCAATTATTTCCTGGCAGCCCCGCCAAGATCGTAGCCCAGTTGGCTGGGCTACCTAGACCCAAGAACTGTTTGTAGGCGCCCTATTTATGAAACGTTTGAGTGAATACCCCAGTGCCGCGACACCTAAGGGCGCACCTAAGCTAACTGACGAGCAACAACGTGAGTTGGTACAACAGATAGTTGATTGGCAGATCGAGCTTAACAGCGGTACTGCGCAACTGTCTCGCGTTTACCAGGTTGATAACTTTGTTCAGGCAATGGCTTTTGCCAATCAAATCACCTTGATTGCGGAAGACGGTAATCACCATCCCGCCCTTTTAGTCGAATGGCGACGTATTAGAGTGTCATGGTGGAGTCATAGTATTGGTGGGCTGCATCTAAATGATTTTGTGATGGCCGCGAAAACTGATGAGATCTACAACGCCTTATGACTGACATATCGACGCCTTCGATTGAATACAATGCCAACAATTATCAACTGCAACTCGATGCCAAAATCGCCGTCTATAGAAACGCTCTTGGGGCTCTAGGTGACTATTCAGTTACGATCTACCCTTCAGCGCCGTTAAATTTCCGTATGCGGGCTGAATTTCGAATTTGGCATGAACATGGGTCTGCTTACTATGCGATGAATCGTTCTGGAGAAAAGCGGCCCTACATAATCCATGGTTTCCCTATTGGGGGCGCGTTGATTAACACCCTCATGCCTCAGTTATTAGGCGCTATAAATGCGAGTCCAGTGCTTAGTCAGCGGCTATTTAGCGCTGAGTATTTGACCACTACCAGCGGTGAAGCTCTGATTACCTTGATCTATCACCGGCCATTAGATGCAATTTGGGAGTCGGAGGCTTTAGGCCTGCAAAAGACTCTAGGCATTAGCATTATTGGACGTAGTCGCAAACAAAAGATAGTTTTAACACAGGACTACGTGACTGAAAAATTGAGGGTCCAAGGCAAAGATTACTTGTATCAGCAAGTTGAGTCTGGCTTCACTCAACCCAATGCTAATATTAATGTGAAAATGCTTACATGGGCCAGTGAGTGCTGCAGTTATATAGCAAAGGGTACCGATCTACTTGAGCTGTACTGTGGTAATGGCAATTTTACTGCTGTTCTAGCTCAGCATTATCGACAAGTGTTAGCCACAGAGGTGTCCAAAGTGTCTGTGGCGTCTGCGCACACTAACTTTGCGCTGAATGGTGTCGGCAATGTCACCGTGGTTCGACTGTCCAGTGAGGAGGTAACCCAAGCACTAAATGGAGACCGCCCCTTTAGGCGTCTGAAAGAGATTGATTTGGGGAGTTATAATTTTTCTACTATCTTCGTCGACCCACCACGCGCTGGGTTAGACGATGATACGCTCAAGCTAGTCTCGCAATTTGAAAGTGTGCTCTATATTTCTTGTAACCCAGAAACCCTCATGCGGAACTTGGAAGAGTTGGTGAAAACCCACGAAATAAGCAATGTAGCTGTATTTGACCAATTTCCTTGGACCCACCACCTAGAGAGTGGTGTTTTGTTAAAGCGGCGTAATTAACTTAATCGGAGCCTGGTTAACTGCTCACCACTGGCTTGCACAAACTCACTATACTTGCTCTCAATAGCCGTTCTTTCCTTTGTCAATCGGCTCTTTTCTGACGCCTCTAGAGCCTGCCAGTCGACAAGTATAGGAACATGAGAGGTTGCTTCAGCAAGCTGTTGAAAGACCGAAAACAACATTTTTTCCTCAGGGTTAGCTGCAATTTTTTGACTCAGAAAGCCAATTCGCATGGCGGCCTCGGTCTCGGTTAAATCCTTCTGCATCAGCGCTTTGGCAATGATTTGAACCGATTTTCTAGCATCACTATCACTGCGCTCAAGATCCTCTCTGAGCTCTTTATCAGCCTGTTCTTGGCGTGACTTCTGGCGCTTTAACTGCATACCTAAGTAAAAGGCATAGCCAGTCAAGATCACAATCACAGCCCCACCAATGAGTATGAGTCCAGATGTCACTATGTCTCGCTCTCATCGGGAAGACCGCTTAAGCCTGGTAGCTGAGCGTTTTGAGTTGCCATAGACACCATATTGTCAGGCAGGCTTTTCTTGGCCTTAGCGCCTAGCGTCTTCAACTCCTCCGTGCGTCGAACAAGATTACCTTTGCCACTAACTAACCGCTTGTGTGCCGTGTCCCAAGCCTCTTTGCCTTTATCAAGATGCCGACCAACGTCATCAAGGGCTTCAACATAGCGAACAAATTGATCGTAGAGAGCCCCTGCCTTATTGGCAATTACCTGAGCGTTTCGGTTCTGGTCTGCGTAACGCCAAAGATTCTTAATGGTTCTTAAGGTCACCATAAGAGTGCTTGGGCTAACTAGGATGATGCCTCGGTCATAAGCGTCGCGCATGATCTCAGGGGCCCGATCTAAGGCCACCATAAATGCGGCCTCGACAGGAATAAAGATGAGGACAAAATCAAGACTATTAACGCCCTCTAAACTCTCGTAATCCTTAACACTTAAGCCCTTAATATGAGCTCCAAGCGAAGACAGATGTTGTTTCAAGCACTGCTGCTTGATCTCATCATCATCAGCATGGAAATATCGCTCATAATCAACCAAGCTAACCTTAGCATCGATTATGATATCTCTACCTTCAGGGAGGTGGATAATGACGTCAGGATTACGTCGCTTACCATCGTCGTCCTTCAAGGCAACCTGAGTGTCATACTCGCGGCCCTTTGTAAGGCCAGAGTCTTCAAGAAGTTTCTCAAGGACAAACTCGCCCCAATTTCCTTGAGCTTTATTATCACCGCGCAGAGCATTCGCAAGGCTCACAGCGTCGGCTGAAATTTGTAAGGTTTGTTTTTGTAGTTCACTAATCTGGCCGACAAGCTTATTGCGGTCTGCATTTTCTTTGTCATATACAGTCTCAACTTGTTTCCGGAAGTCCCCAATATCTCTCCGCAAAGGGCTAAGAGATACCTCAAGAGCCTCTTTGCTCTGTACGGAAAACTTGGCCTGTTTGTCCTCAAATATCCGGTTTGCTAAGTTTTCAAACTCTTGGCTGAGACTTTGCTTAGCATCCTGCAGGAGCTTCAATTGCGCTTCATACTGGGATTGCTGATTTGAGAGTCTTTCTTCAAGAACCCTGTTCATGGACATTAATTCTGCATTATCAATACCCTCATCTACGCTCTCTTTCGAACGCGTAAAAAACACGCCCAAAACCAATCCGACGATAAGGCCAATCAATGTTGCAAAAACTAAACTGAGGCTAATAGAAAATTCCATAACTTTATTGTAACAGTCTACTGTCAATTACATCATTGTTTTGCGATTATAGAGTTCTATTTTTTATACAGCATCCGACCAAGCAACTATGTTAGCTCCTTTAATTAATATCAGCCTATTTCGTGAATTTATAGAGGGTGATCGACTTATCCTCACGCCTAATCATCGTCTAGCTGCGAAGATCACGGATGCATGGGCAATCGCTAACCGCGATGACCGAAGGGTTTGGCAGGCACCACGAGTCTTCTCAATTGATCATTGGTTACGTTTTTGTTGGGATGAACTTCAAGACCAAAATCATGATCTGGTAGCTGGGTTAGGAATAGTTGGGCAGCAACAAAGCCGATACTACTGGGAGCGAGCGATTAAGCTCAACCATCCAGAGCTTAGCTCCAAGTATGCCAAGCTTGCTGACGATACGCTCAGCAGGCTTCAACAGTGGAACCTAGCGTACCCTGACGTGCCAAGCGACTCTCCTGCCGCAGATTACTTTAAACAATGGGCTCAAAGCTTTGATGGGTTACTTCACAGAAACAATTTAGTGACCACCGCACAAAGTTGGCACAGCATAGCTAGGGGCTTTGAAGCTGGTGCTCTACCCATCGAAGATGAGATCGTTTTGTATGGCTTCCAGTCAATTCCTCCCATTCAGTCTAATATCATTAATGAGGCCTCGCGACAGTGCACCACTATTAAGACACCTATTAGTCAGACACAGGCTTCAGTATTAAACGTAGCTAGCCCGGCCGAAGAACTGAGGCTTGCGGCTCACTGGGCTGCACAACAGCTTAAAATAAATAAAGATGAACGAATTGGCATTATTATTCCTGATCTTAAAGATAATTTGGCGGCAGTTGCTCGGGTGATTGCCGAAGCCTGTCAGACTGAGAAGATTAATCCAGTAGTCAATATCTCTGCTGGCATTTCTCTTTCGGCGACCGCGATAGTGAGCCAGGCACTAGACTTGATCGGGATGCTGAAGCAACAGTATCCACTTGAAGCTTGGATAACAATTCTTTACAGCCCGCATTCGTTATTTGACAGACTACCCATCTCATTTCGGGTTGATGCTGAAAACAGGTTGAGGGCGGCAAGTCGCTTCACATATGATTTGCGCGAATTTCTTAATGAAGTGATGCCCAATTCATCAGAAGACAACAGTGAGCACACGGACCTAATACTGCGGCCACTCATAACGACACGAGACTCTCGTGCAGTTACAGAGGTCACTAAGCAAGACTATTCGAGTTGGGCGCTGATGTTTAAATCTGTTTTAAATGATCTTGGCTGGCCCGGGAGTAGAAGCCTAGATAGTGCGGAATATCAGCAGAGAGCGCACTGGGATAGATTACTCGAGGAGTTCAGCGAGCTTGATAATTTGTTAATTGAGGTGGGCTTCAACAGCGCACTAAAGCAATTAAGGCTGCTTGCTCAAGATGCAGTGTTTCACCCTCAGACCGCTGATGCCCCCCTGCAGATTCTCGGACTATTGGAAGGCGATGGCCTGCGCTTTGATCAGCTGTGGATCACTGGCATGCATAGCCAGAACTTCCCTGCCTCGGTGGCCATAAATTCGCTTCTTCCTGCTAGCTTTCAGCGTCTTCATGCGATGCCCCATAGCCTACCTGAGCGCGAGCTTGAAATAGCTCAATCTCTCTTGCAGGGATTTAAAAACAACACAGGTCGGCTGTTGCTCAGTTATCCAGAATTAAAGGGTGAAGAGCAAATGGAGCCGAGTCCGCTTCTGAGGCTTGATCCGCGTGTAAATAGTGAAGTTATTGCTGACGATGTTACACCGCACCCCCGGTGGTTAACTCCAGCTCATCAATACGAAGTCTTTAAAGATAGTGCACCGCCTTACGATCCTGACAAGGAAACCATAAGAACCGGAAGTACACTGTTAAAAAACCAGTCACTCTGCCCTTTCAATGCATTCGCCGTTCACCGCCTGAAGGCGGAGCCTTTGGAAGAGCCAAGTCAGGGACTTTCTGCTAAGGATCGTGGGTCTTTGTTACATGATATTTTGTTCCGACTCTGGCGCCAGTGGGACAATTCTTCGTCCCTATACAACTTAACAAGCGCAGCACTGCACGAGATCTTGACCGAGACTATCAATGAAACCTTACACGAATTCATTCCTCGGCATTCTATTCTTCGGGGTAACCGCTATCGGGCGTTGGAACAGACTAGGCTCGAAAAACTATTATTGGCCTGGCTGGAGCTAGAAAAACAGCGACCCCCCTTTTCTGTCATTGACCTGGAATGTAGCCAACGCCTGAGGTTTGGCGACCTAGAAATATCACTAAAGCTAGACCGTATCGACTCGGTGGATGGTGATTTAGTAGTTATTGATTATAAATCAGGGGAAGTAACCGCATCGCATTGGCAAGGAGATAGGCCAAAAGATCCACAGTTGCCTCTTTATGTTTTGGCTAGTGAGCCACAGGCTAAGGGCTGTGCCTTCGCTCAAGTTAAAGCCGGTAAGATTAAATTTACCGGCACTAGTGAAAGTGAGTTGATTGCGGACGTAAAACCACTAGATAGCTGGGATGCCCAAGTGAGTCAGTGGCAATCAGCTATTAAGGGCTTGGCTGACGAATTCACCAGTGGCGTAGCTCAGGTCGAAGTATTCGACACTGGAAGCTTTCAGTATCAGACTCACCTATTACCATTAAATCGATGGCATGAAGAGTCGGATATAAATACTGAATTGTTAAACAAGAGCAACCAATGAGCATAGTTGCTGACCAAGCCCTGCGCAGCCAAGCGCTCGATACTGAGAGAAGTTTTATTGTCTCTGCCCCCGCTGGGTCTGGGAAGACCGGGCTTATTACCCAGAGGGTTCTGCGGTTATTGTGCACTGTCGACAACCCTGAAGAGATACTGAGTATTACCTTTACGCGCAAAGCTGCTGCGGAAATGGCTAGTCGAGTTCATAGTGCCCTTCAACTTGCTGCTTACCACCCGCGGCCTGATGATGAGTATCAAGCCGAGACATGGGATTTAGCCCGTCTAGCGCTCGCCAGAGACCAGCAGCGTGACTGGAATCTATTGGATTTACCTGGCCGCTTACGAATTCAGACTATTGACGGATTTTGTCGCTATATCGCCAGCCAGTTCGCTTTAGAGACCGAATTGGGCGATCTATCAGATCCCGGCGAGCAACCACAGGTTCACTATTCTGCAGCCGCCCGATCATTATTGGGAAAATTGGAGGGAGATGACACTACGGCACAGTACCTAGAGGTGCTCCTTAGGCATACCGGCAACGATCTATCACGGTGTGAAACATTACTCGCCGATATCCTTAATAAGAGAGAGCAATGGCTACCGCTGATCTATGACGCAGCGGGTAATCAGGCCTATTTCAAACAGGTCATTGAAGGCATAGTGGCGGAGACTCTCTTTGAATTAAGCGATGTCCTGATGCCGATCGCTGGTCAGTTGATTGAGCTTGTTGATTTTGCCGCTACTCATCTACCCCCAGAGAAGAATCCAGCTTTACAAGAGCTTGCGGGCATTGCTGATTTTCCTGATGATGATCTGGCGGGTATCGGCCAGTGGAAAACCGTTCTTCGTATGTTGGTCACGCAAAAAGGGGAATTGCGAAAGTCAGTGACAAAGAATGATGGTTTTCCTACCGAAGAAAAGGCTGCTAAAGCACGGATGAAGGAGTTGCTTGAGTGGTGCTCTGAGCAAGGAGCTATTGTTGATTTAATAGCTAATGTGTTGCATTTGCCTGACGCTGAAATTAGCGAATCACAGCAGGCCCTGTTAGATGCTCTTGGTTTTTTACTGCCCAAGCTAGCCGCGGAACTCAATGAGCAGTTTAGGCTACACGATCTGTGTGATTATTCTTCGATTACCCTTTCAGCGCTTCAGGCCTTGGAGCCATGCCCAGAGGATGCGGGAATCTCGGACATAACACTGAGAATGGACTACCAACTGCGGCATATCCTAGTTGACGAGTTTCAAGATACATCACAGACTCAAATCAAGCTGCTAAAGGCGCTTATAAGCGGCTGGGAGCCTGGCGATGGTCGTAGTTTGTTCTTGGTTGGAGATGCCATGCAGTCTCTGTATAGCTTTAGGAACGCCAACGTCGGTCTTTTCATCAATAGTCAACGGCATCCGATAGGGCCAGTAAGCTGTATTCCTCTTGCTCTAACGACTAATTTTCGCTCCAATGAGGGCATCGTAGACTGGGTGAATACGGTCTTTCAAGATGCGTTCCCAACGCGGCCTGATATTAGCCGCGGGGCTATTCCTTACTCACCATCGATCGCCCACAAAGGCGCTGAAACAGATCCTGCCGTAAGTTTTCAAGGTTTCCTGGGGTCAGGTTATGAAATGTCTGAAGCAGAGGAGATCGCCCTTAAATGCAAGGAAATAAACAATAAGTACTCAGATCAGTCCATAGCCATTTTAGTTCGAGGCAGAAGTCATCTCAGAGCCATTATCCCAGCTTTACGACGAATGGGCCTCAACTGGCAGGCTCATGACATTATGCCTTTGGCAAGCCGAATGCCGGTGGTTGACCTAATGTCCATGACTCGTGCCTTGCTGTCTCCCGCAGATCGCATCGGCTGGTTATCACTTCTAAGGGCCCCGTTTTGTGGATTGGGGATGAGCGATTTGCTTCTGTTGACCAATAGTACACAGCGGAATGCTTATCGTGGTGACCCGATCATTGAGCAACTTGGCACAATACTGTCTTCCAATAGCTTTTATGAGTTCTCAAGCTATGGTCAGACTAGCCTCCAACGAATTGTGCCAGTCTTGTTAAACGCATGGGAAAACCGGGGTCGTAATAATTTTCGCAACGCGCTAGAACACACTTGGCAGCAGCTGGGGGGGCCTGCCTCACTTTCCGGAGGTGCTGATCTAAGTGATGTTCGCCGTTATCTCGATTTAGTAGAGACATGGCAGATGGCGGGGATAATCAATGATTGGGCTAATTTTGAGTTGGCGGTAGATAAACTCTATGCCGAACCATCACCGGTGAACATACAAGTCGAACAGTCAAAAAATATCATCCAGGTAATGACTATTCACAAGTCTAAAGGGCTAGAGTTTGATCATGTTTTTTTGCCAGGCCTCACTCGACGTTCAGCATCGGATAAGAAGCCGCTTTTACGCTGGCAAGAACATATCGACTCCGATAGTCAATCAACACTCGTTATGGCGCCTCTTGGGGCCTACGACGAGGAAGACGACCCAGTGTATAGTTATCTTAAGCATGAAGCCGGCGTTAAGTCACGGTTAGAAAATACCAGAGTTCTATACGTCGCATCTACCCGCGCTATTAAACACCTTTATTTGTTCAGCGAGGTCAAGGCTGCAAAGAATGGCACGTGGGAAACACCTTCAAAAAATACGCTTTTGGCTCCGGTTTGGTCTTTCATTAAGCAGGGTGTCGATGCCGGCAGATATCAGGTGATAGACACTAATGTGGAGGAGGGTCTCTCAGGACAGAGAGCAATCAGCCCCATACTGCAGCACATTCGACGGCTACCAGAAAGCTACGAAATACCGACTGCTTCCACCGTAGCTATCGAAACCGGTCGCAATGAAACCACGCCAGCGGAAACAAAGACCTTAGACCCAAATCTTAACCGGCGAGCCCGGCATCTTGGCACAGTGATGCACCGCACCTTAAAGCAACTTGCTAATGAGGGCATAAAGGCATGGCCAGAGAGCCGACTTGCTCGTTTACCTCTAAGTTGGTCAGCGCAACTCAAGGAACTTGGAATCATTGTCGATAAGTCCGAATTAAGTGAGCTTGTCGCGGCATTGCAAACCATGCTCAAAGACCCGAAAGGTCAATGGATGTTAGAAGCTCATGAGGATGCCCAGTGTGAGGTTGCTCTGGGGTATTATCGGGCAGATAGCCATGAAGCTGGCACTTCAGTCATCGACCGTACCTTTATAAGCGATGGTACGCGGTGGATAGTGGATTATAAATTCACGGCTCCAAATGATCATGAAACAGTGGAAATGTTTGAAGAGCGCCAGATCAACGCCTATAAAAAGCAGCTATCTCATTATGTAAGACTATATCGGGATTTGGCACCTGAACCGGTAAGTAGTGCTCTTTATTTTCCAAAGATAGGGTTGTTTAGTGAAGTATATGTGGATTAATCTTCAAAACTGCTTATTTTTCAGTACAATAACGCCCCTTTATTGAATCATTGTCACTAGGAAATCCAAAATGGATCCGAGAGCTGTAGAAAACATTAATATTGAGTTACCCGAAATCCTGATCACGCCGTCTGAATTGAAGCGTGAAATTCCTATTTCTGATAAAGCGCGTGAAACAATTTCGAATGGCCGTAAAGCGATAGAGAACATACTGACGCGTAAAGATCATCGCATCGTTGTGGTTGTTGGGCCCTGCTCAATTCATGACATTAAAGCTGCGCATGATTATGCCCATAAACTAAAAGAACTTGCCGACAAGGTAAGCGATACCCTACTCATTGTTATGCGTGTTTATTTTGAGAAGCCACGCACCACGACGGGGTGGAAGGGTTTGATTAATGATCCTTTCATGAACGACTCGTTCAAGATTACCGATGGGCTGCACATTGGTCGTCAGTTGCTGCACGATGTGTTAGAAATCGGACTACCTACAGCGACTGAAGCACTTGACCCAATTTCGCCACAGTACATGCAAGACCTTATCGCATGGTCTGCGATTGGCGCCCGAACTACTGAGTCACAGACGCATCGTGAGATGGCTTCTGGTCTTTCCTCGTCTGTTGGCTTTAAGAATGGCACTGACGGTAGTCTTACTGTCGCTATTAATGCCCTGCAATCAGTAGCGAGCGCTCATCGGTTTCTCGGCATTAACTCAGATGGAAAAGTCTCGGTAATCACCACTAAAGGTAATCCCTATGCGCACATTGTTTTACGGGGTGGAAATGGTAAGCCAAACTATGATTCAGTGAGCGTGTCGATCTGTGAGCAAGAGTTAAATGCAGCAGGTATAACCCCCAATATCATGGTGGATTGTAGCCATGCAAACTCTAACAAGGATCATGACTTGCAACCCCTTGTGCTGGACAATGTTGCCAATCAAATCGTTGAAGGAAATACATCCATTGTCGGTGCTATGATCGAGAGCCATCTAAACGCAGGAAGTCAAAAACTATCGAGTAACCCTACTGATATGGCTTATGGAGTATCAGTAACTGATGCCTGTATCGATTGGGAGACGACTGAAGCCAGCCTTTTAGCTATGGCAGAAAAGTTAAGAGATGTGCTCAAAACTAGATAGCTCGGCGAGTCTCATTTTTAGGGTTGCTGGGGCTGGTCATTTGATCTAGCATATTATTTTTAGCGTTCGCCTTTAAAACAGGATGTTTGACTCACTATGCCTCGATTAATTTTACTTCTCGCTCTTATTGGAGGCCTCTGGTATTGGTGGTCTGTGGTCAAAGGTCTGTCTGCCGAAGAACGTCGTCCATTCTTGTGGCGTTCTACATTTTGGGGTGTTTTAACCCTTTCAATAATATTAGTTGCCTCCGGTCGTATGCACTGGTTAGGTGCTGGTATCGCTGCGCTTATACCTTTAACCAAAGGCATTCTAGCCATGGGTCTAAGAGCACTTCCTTTCTTGCGTATTCTCAGTCGCTTTAAAAGCAGTCCATCTCAATTTAGGACCAAGTCACTACTGGTTACGGTTAATTTTTCAACAAAACAGATGAGCGGTGAAGTGCTGGCCGGCGAATATACAGGCAAAATTCTGTCAGAACTAACAACAGATGAAATGAATGTATTGTCAGCTAGTTTAAGGGCCAATGATCGGGAGTCCTTTGTTTTGCTGCATGCGTACCGGATGCGAAATGGCGATAGTTCACAGGAATCATCTGGCGAGTATCAGCCAGGTGGTTATTCAGATTTGTCGACTGAGGAGTCCTATAAGATCCTTGGCCTAGAGGTTAATGCTTCAAAAGACGATGTGGCCAAGGCGCACAAGCGCTTGATTCAAAGGCTGCATCCCGATCGTGGAGGTAGTGATTATCTGGCGGCAAAGATTAATGCAGCGAAAGATAAACTAAGCTAGTCGTTAAGATTGCAGAATGTAGTGAATGTATCTTCCTAACCATTTGTATGGCTCTAAGATTGAATGTTTGAGCTCCATATCAATAACAGCTGAATCATCAAAATGCCCCCCTCTGGGGTTAGTAACATAGTCATGGAATACTCTGATTCCTGACGAATGCTCCACGTTCATCGATAACTGCCCTACCCACTCGTCGATTAACTCGGGTTTAAAAGGTGTATGTGGCGTTAGGCTGCCCGGATCAGCACTAAACTGGTTAGTTAGCACTTTGAAGTTTCCGCGCATTAGATTGCGATATACCAATCCATTTTGGTTGTAAAACGTGACGGACATACGACCATTGCTGCCCATAAAGGCTTGTAGCGAGCTAAGTAGTTCTTCAGGTTGTGCCAGCCATTCAATCAAAGCATGGCAGATAACTAAGTCAAAAGTGCCAAGCCCTTTTTCCAATAGATCTTGATAGGGACATTGGTACCAAATAATACCGTCGCTAACCGATTCTTGTTCAGCCAGCTTTTGAGCATAGACAAGCATGTTCTCAGATAGATCGTTGTACACGACCTCATGGCCTAGGGCTGCTAGTTTGGCGCTCAATTGTCCCAGACCACCGCCTATATCTATTATTCGCAGGGGTTTGCCGCTTAAGATCTGAGGCATAGTAGCGACGAGGTCTCGCCAAATTACCGCTAACCTAATCTCACCTTTAAGCCCGCCGTATACTTTCCGCGCAAACTTCTCCGCAAGATCATCAAAATTTCTATCACCATGTTTGTAATCTGACATTTTGAAGGCTTTTTATCGAATAAACTGTATTAAAGCAAAAACCCAAGAAGGGTTATATAGCTTGCTAGGCTTTTGCACACTACAATGGAGAACCAAACTTCAAGGCACCCCAAATGGCGAATCATTCCCCTACTGTTGAACTGGCTATGCAGCTCGTTGCACTACCTTCCGTCACGCCAGAAGATGCCGGTTGTCAAGCTATGATGATCAAGCGATTGAAAGCTTGTGGCTTTACGGTTGAGAATCTTCGATTTGGTGATGTTGATAATTTTTGGGCGATCCACGGAAACTCAGGGCCTATTTTTTGTTTTGCAGGTCACACTGACGTAGTGCCTACTGGTCCTATTGAGAGTTGGTCCCATCCTCCGTTTATGCCCACTATAGTCGAGGGTCAGCTGTATGGTCGAGGTTCAGCAGACATGAAGGGCTCACTTGCTGCCATGGTAGTTGCGGCGGAGACTTTTGTGAACGAATTCCCGAATCATCAGGGGCGGCTAGCATTTCTTATAACTAGTGATGAGGAAGGTCTCGCAGTCAATGGAACCGTAAAGGTCGTCGACTGGCTGCAAGAGCAAGGGATAACCCCTGAGTGGTGTTTGGTCGGCGAACCCTCTAGCTCCATCCAATGTGGAGACACCATAAAAAATGGCCGTCGGGGCTCTCTGGGGTGCAATCTGATGATTAAAGGAACCCAAGGCCACGTGGCTTATCCGCATTTAGCCGCAAATCCCATTCACTTAAGCCTCCCAGCACTTGATGAATTGGCCAGCCAGGTGTGGGACCAAGGTAATGATTTCTTCCCAGCAACATCGCTGCAGATATCAAATATTAACGCGGGAACAGGCGCTACCAACGTTATACCTGGGTCGATTAAAGTAGTGTTTAACTTTAGGTTTTCAACTGAAGTTACCGAATTAGAGCTGAAGGATCGAGCTGAAGCAATACTGAGTAAACACCAATTAGACTATGAAGCGGTGTGGAGCTTGAGCGGTCAGCCTTTTTTAACCGAAAAAGGCGACTTAGTTCAGGCCGCCTTAAACGGCATAGCAAAGACTACCCACCTAGAGGCCCAATTATCCACTGCGGGAGGGACCTCTGATGGACGATTTATAGCGCCACTAGGTACTCAGGTTGTGGAATTAGGCCCAGTAAATCAAAGTATCCACCGTGTCGATGAGAACGTATCTATTGCTGACCTCAACACGTTGACAAAAATCTACCAGAACATTCTTCAAGAACTACTTGCCTAAGTGTCGGTGCCAGTAAGGAACAAACTCCAAGAAATCGACTATTCATGAGCCTATACATTGTATTTCTATATATCTCGACGGTGCTTATCTGGGGGTCCACATGGTTGGCAATTACCTATCAGCTTGGCTCAGTAGACCCCATTATCTCAGTCATTTACCGTATGCTTTTATCGTCGGTTCTATTATCTATACTTTGCCATATCAGAAGTATCTCTCTCCGCGTGAGCTTTCAGAATCACACCTTTTTAATGGCCCAAGGAGTGAGTTTATTTGGCCTCAATTATTGGATCATCTACATGGCTGAGAGTTACTTGGCCAGCGGTATTATTGCGGTCATATTTTCACTAATAGTGCTTTTCAATATTATTAACAGCAGGATATTTCTAAAGCGGCCAATCAACGCCAATATCGCGTTGGGTGCGTTTGTCGGATTATCAGGTATCTGCTTGCTATTTTATCCCGAATTAACAAACGTTAGTTCGGACAATGGCGCGATTAAGGGCTTTGCTCTGGGTTTAACCGCTGTATTTATAGCTTCGTTAGGCAATATGGCTGCAACACGTAATGGACTCACAGGTCTCTCTGTATGGTCTATCAACGCATGGGGGACACTCTATGGTGCTATAGCTCTGATTATCATAGCGCTCCTCACTGGAACGGAATTCACCTACGAATATAGCGCCTCATATACAGCCTCATTGGTTTATCTGGCAATCTTTGGCACGATCCTGGCGTTTGGTGCCTATCTAAAACTAATGATTTTAATCGGGCCAGAGAAAGCTGGGTATGGCGCTCTGATGATTCCCTTTGTGGCAATAATCTTATCGACATTGTTTGAAAGCTATCAGTGGACCACTATGGCCATCGTTGGCTTCATGCTGGCTGGGCTTGGAAACTATATGGTTATGTCAAAAAAAACCTAGCCAGGTAGCTTGTTTAGAGCAAAAACATCAAAACGAGTACTCTTGCCTGATAGGGAGTAGCTAGGTGTTAGATTGCCTAATTGTTCAGCCGATACTGAGCGTTTAACGACGACTCTATACCTTGCTTGCTCTAAGGCAAGGCCGAGTAGGTCCGCACTATCATCATCGGATCCTACAATGCGATGAAAAGCCTGCATTTCCTTCTTAACCTTCGCAGATTTCTTTCTCTCCGGGAACATGGGGTCTATATAAATAATATCGGGCCGCTGTTCTAAGGTGAGCGATTGTAAAAACGTCTTGGAGTCCTGCCCAAACAGCGTAATTCGGGCAATAATTGCCCCTAGAGCAGTATCCGTCGAAGCTGCTAGTCGGGCCCTTTCAATCCCGTCACTTAATAAGCTATGCACTACTTTGTTTCTTTCTATTAGTGTCATTGAGCAGCCTAGAGAGGCCAAAACAAAGCCGTCGGCCCCTAAGCCAGCTGTCAGGTCGAGTACCTTAGGCCGAAAACGTCCTGAAACTCCTACAGCCTTTGCAATGGCCTGCCCGCTCCCACCACCATAATTGCGACGGTGAGTATTGGCGGCGCTGCCAAAGTCACAACGGATTGCACCGTGGAGCTTTGCGTTAGTGGGTGACAAGGAGATCCCCAATTCATCCAATATCAGCTCGTATTCGAACATTTCTTGCTTTACTTCTAGATTGAGCGCGGAATTAAGCATGGGGTAACCCAGCTCTTTTGATAACTGTTTAGCCTGATCAGATAGCAAAGAATTTTTACAATTAATAACAATAGTCGACATGGTACTATTTAACCATACAATAGAGAGCCCCAGGATTGAGAGCCATCAATATGAAACTTATTTTTACAGCCTTTTGTTTGAGCCTGCTGTCATCATGCGCTGATTACGAGTATACGTTGAACGATCGACCGATACTTGTAAGAAAGCCGGTGTCTGTAGAAGTTACTGTCATAGATCCAAACCTATCTCTATGTTTAACCGAAACACTAAAGATTCAAAATCATACTAATATTGGTGATCTTGAAATCCTCGATTGCAGCTTTGCTGGCATTAAAACTCTTGACGGTTTGGAGCAGTTCCAGGGACTAATGAGGGTCAAACTCAACGGCAATAAACTTTCTGATATCGGGGCACTACTTTCGTTAGGCGTATTGTCTGTTGCTGACTTAGATAACAACGATAATATTCCGTGCGAGCAACTTGCGGCGCTAGAGGGCTATATTGGTAAGGGGCTAACGCACTCGAGAGAGTGCAGGTCGTAGAATTGGGCTCAATATCGGAGTAACTCCTACTATTTTCCAGTAAAAGTTACTCACAATATCTGTGGATAACTTTGTGGATTAACAGTGATCGAGGTGGTTTAACGCCCAATTAATCACGCCTTTTCTTAGATTGATCATTTTTTAACCAGACCAAAAAAGCGATATAAATCAATGTGTTAAATATGCTCAGGTGTAATATCAATGACTTACAGGCTATAGTTCATATATACTTTAGATTATCGGCCTATCTGTGGAAAAAACCCAATTATGGATAAAAAAATACTGGAAATATAAAATAAAACTTGCTCTTCCAAAAACAATGAACTATGCCGATTCTGTCACATTACCGGCTGACGTGTAGCCTAGTCTCTTAGCTCTATCCAGACACTTCCGGCTTCTTGGCTGGCAAACGCAAGAGAGCCTCTTGCCGATACAAAATCGTCAATCGCAACCTTAACTTTCTCTATATGGTTGTTTTTTTCGCTGACATGACCTATTAAAATCACCTGAAGATTAGTCTGGTCTATGTTACCTAAAAAGCCGCCCAGTTGATCGTTACTTAAATGCCCAAACTTACCCCCTACTCTCTGTTTTAAGAAGCTTGGATAGGGTCCGTTATTTAGCATATCCTGATCATAGTTCGCTTCAAGTAGAAGCCCATGGCAGAAAGAGTACTGCGACTCAACAAATGGGGTCGTATGGCCAATATCAGTTAATATCCCAAGCTTTAGGCCATTGGCATCAAAAACGTACTGAACGGGTTCTATAGCGTCATGAGGCACAGGAACAGGCGTTACCCGGAGACCACCGATAGTAAACGGAGTATGGCTGTCAATAACGTTAAAGTCAGCCCTTGCTGAGTTGACATCTCTGGATCTTAGGCATCCAGAAGTAAGGAAAACAGGTATCGAAAACTTCCGAGCGAGGGGCACCACCCCTTTCCAATGATCGCTGTGTTCATGAGTGACTAATATCGCGCTGAGGTCCTCGGGCGTTTTACCTAAGGACAGAAGACGCCTGCAGGCGTCTTTGATCCCGAAACCACAGTCAACCATAACGCAGGTATCTTGCGACTCGACGAGAGTGGAATTTCCTTTACTACCGCTGCCTAAGGAGGCAAATCGCACTAGTTTGAAGCCCTCAAGAAAGATTACTTCGCAATATAGTAAGGAGTTTTAAAGCCTCAACTCTCGTTAAGCTACCGCCCGTCTCATCCACTATTCGGACCTCTGTGTCAGACCCAACCGTCTGGACGAGAATTTGATAGTTTACCTCTATGATATCCTGGTCTTTACCGCCGCCAAATATCCGTCCGAAGAAGCCAGCCTCTTCGGCGCTAGCCTCTGTATAGTTAACAAAGAGGACACCTTGGCTACGGTCTTTGTCGATAGTTGTAAACCCGCCTCGTTCTGAGGAATAAACAAGTGAAGCCCATGAGCGATCAAACCCTAGTTTCATCCGAACATAAGGGTCTGCAACTTTTGGCGATAGAATATCAACCTTTGCTGCACCACCAATATCTTGCGCTAGGAGTGAGACACTCGCAAAATTAGACTCTTCGGCCAACTCATTAGCGACTAAAGTCATCATATCTAGCTCTCGTTGGTCGCTATCAGAGATCACAGGCCATTGACCTGATTCTTCCTCGCCTCTCACAACCTGATTGTGTATCGCCGATATCTCTGTACTCTCTATTTGGACACCTGGCGTTATGCTAAAGCGAAATCGGTGTGAGTTCTCTTGATCGGAGTTAAACGATACCCACACAGTCTCTATTAGCCCGGAGGACCCCTCTGCACGAGCGGAAGGCACACCACTTCGGTTTAACACGCTACGTAGACGAGGCCAAAGCTCTCCTGGCGCAATATTAATTAATATCCATCGCCGCTCATCGAAGCTCTGGATTTTGACTAGCTGCTCAAATGTATTCACCGAAGCAGCCTGCGGCCGCGGGACTTCGTATGAACTTAACTGTCCAGAATTCGTTTTAATTTGAGGTATGGGATAGGCCTGCCCTAAGCCAGCACTATCCATTTCGGCAGGAACAGCTGTCGGTGCTGTTTCCTCAGATAGGAGGTAGTCTTCACTGCGATCCCTAAGCCCCAGCCAACCGCACCCGGTGAGACTGAAAATAAAGATAAAGATAATAGCGTTAGAGATTATTTTACTCATCAAACAAAGCCTTCTTTATTGCGCAAGTAGTTGCGCGTATATTATTTAGTGATCCCAGCGGCGCTAAGCGCTGCGACGACAGTATCTTGGTATTCCTCACTCAGCGGCGTCATAGGTAGCCTTAGCGCGTTTTCCATGAGTCCCATCTCAGACACTGCCCACTTCACAGGAATGGGATTAGCCTCTAGAAAAAGTGCAGAATGTAACGCAGCTAAGCTCATATCTATCGCCGCCGCGCTCGCGCTATCTCCTGCTATAGCGGCCGCACACATCTCTGACATCAACTTAGGGGCAACGTTCGCAGTGACAGAGATATCTCCGTGTCCCCCCATCGCCATAAGCTCCCTGCCAGTGGCATCATCGCCCGAATAAATAGCAAAGGCATCACCACAGCCAGTCTTTAAAGTAGCCACTCTCGTTAAGTCGCCTGTAGCTTCTTTAACGCCTACAATATTTGCTAGTTTACTCAGACGAATTATTGTTTCTGGCAGCATATCGCAAGCCGTTCTTCCGGGAACGTTGTAAAGTATCTGATCGATACCCACAGCTTCCGAAATTGCCTTGTAGTGAAGATAAAGGCCCTCTTGAGTCGGCCTATTATAATAGGGAGTAACCAAAAGACAGGCGTCTGCACCGGCCTCTTTGGCAGCCTGCGTCAGTATAATTGCTTCAGCGGTTGAGTTTGCTCCCGTTCCTGCGATGACAGGAATACGGCCAGCTACCTGATCTACAACAACCTTAATGACCCTCTGATGTTCTGTTACATTCAATGTAGCGGACTCGCCGGTGGTACCAACGGCCACAATGCCATTGGTTCCTTGCTCAACATGCCACTCCACTAATGCTTCAAGCGATGACCAATCGACCTCTAGAGAGGCGGCGTGCATAGGTGTGACCAATGCAACAATACTTCCAGTGATCATTTAGTTCTCCCGCAAGAACACTTATTAAGGGCGCATATGGTACTGAGCCTATCAGTCGGGTACAAGTAAAACTCGATGAATGAAAATACTTTCAGGTTCATTTTCTTTTGGCCGGTAAGTTATATAAATCAGGCTCACCTTCAGGTCGGTTTTTAAACCGTCGATGGGCCCAGAGGTATTGATCAGGCTGCAGCAACACGAATTGTTCGACGAGCTGATTAATACGTGTTGCATCAACAAGGTCATCCCCCACTGGAAACTGCTCTAGCGGAGGATGTATGGTTACTTGGTAGCCCTTAGCGCCTTTAAGTCTAACATGGCTAAAAGGAATAACTGCAGCCCCGGTCGTTTTAGCAAACCGAGCCGTACCATAGACCGTCGCAGCCTGAAGGCCAAAGAATGGAGCAAAGAGGCCCTGAACTAGGCCATAGTCCTGGTCAGGTCCGTACCAAAGGGTGCGTCCTTTCTTTAGAGCCTTCATTGTCCCTCTAACATCCCTTCGCTCATAAACGACAGTATTTCCTTCTCCCTTGGAAACGCGGCCTCGAGCCTGAATAAAGTCATAAACAGGATTGCCATGAGCTCGATACATTCCATCCATTTGCGTGGCCATTGCGATGGCGCCGCCACCAATCTCCAAAGTGGTGTAGTGAATCCCTAACAGCATGATGCCTTGGCTTTGATTCACTGAGTCAAAATGCTCAAGCCCATCGTACTTTATTAACTTGGCAAACCGACGTTTCGACCACCACCATGCGATCCCCGTTTCCATGACGGCAATACCCATATTAATAAAGTTATCTCTAAGCATCCTTTGCTGTTCAGCGCTAGTTCTCTCTGGGAAGCAGATTTCGATATTACGTTTAGCGATATGTTTGCGCCTACTAGGAAATGAATGCACCAGAAGACCGATTGCCTTACCTATTAGAAGTAATACAGGGAATGGTAAAATAGTAATAAATCGCCATAACCCAAAGGCCACCCAGATAGGCCAATGCTTTGGATATAGTAACTCAATCCGAAATTTCGCGGCTTTGGATTCGAGAGAATTCAAAATATATCTACCTTAGACAAGGTGCGCAATGTCCACCTCAGGATTTACATCTGCTTCATAATCAATACCCTGAATATCAAAACCGAAAAGAGCCAAGAATTCATGCTTGTATCCAGCAAAATCGGTTAACTGCCTCAGATTATCAGTGGAAACTTTTGCCCAAGATGCAGCTACAGCAGCCTGTATTTCTGGCCGTAGCTCAAGTTCATCCATTCGGAGTCTGCCCTCTTCATCAAGTCTAGGCGTCTCTGCGTAGAGCCCTTCAGTGAAGAGGCGATAAAGCTGCTCGATACAGCCCTCATGGCTGCCGTCAGCTTTCATCTCACGAAATAACATCGCTAGATAGAGCGGCATTATTGGAATAGCTGAGCTCGACTGTGTGACTACAGCCTTTAACACCGATACACGAGCATCTCCCCCACTCTTAGCTAAAGACTCTCTAATGGAGATTACCTTACTATCAAGATCTTTCTTTGCCTGGCCGATCGTGCCATCCCAATAAAGATCCCAAGTCATCTTCTCCCCAATATAAGTAAAGGCCGTAGTTTTGGCGCCCTCAACAAGAACTCCAGCGTTACCGAGTGCCTCAAGCCACATCTGCCAGTCCTCGCCCCCCATGACTGCTACTGTATCTTCAATCTCCTGTTCACTAGCAGCCTCAAGGCTAAATTCCTGAATGGTTTCTTTATCAGTATTGATACCACGCATACTTATGTTTTTACCAACAGGCTTCAATGTCGAGTTGAACACTTCTCCAGTCTTAGGGTGCTGACGCCGGGGTGCAGCTAGGCTATAAATGACTAAGTCAATCTGACCTAGGTCTGCCTTAATAGTATCAATGGCACGTTGCTTTACCTCGTCGGAAAAAGCATCACCATTGATACTCTTAGCATAGATGCCGTTGGCATCAGCATGCTTGTGGAATGCTGCACTGTTATACCAACCAGCAGTGCCCGGCTTGCGATCGGTCCCCGGCTTTTCAAAAAAGACACCTAAGGTCGCAGCGCCACAGCCGAAAGCGGCTGTAATACGAGCAGATAGCCCGTATCCTGTTGAGCTACCGATCACAAGAACTCGTTTTGGACCCTCTACAGGTACTTGAGCCTTAATATAGTTAATTTGCTCTACAACATTATTTTCGCAACCGGTTGGATGGCTGGTGATGCACATGAATCCTCTTACACGAGGCTTAATAATCATTCAATATCTCTCCATCTGAAGGGGTTATACTGTGTGACGGCAATGATACCCTAATGCCCGCCTATCCCGTAAGATTAGAATAAAATTATACGTAAATGATCAATATTTAGTAGCTTCCCGTAATCTACCATATCAGTAATGTCTCTTCATTCGATTGTATCCGTGTGGAGTGGCGGTAGAATCACTACAATGGTGTGTTGAGCCTATCAACCTCCATTAGATTGTTGAAAACACATTGAGAACAGCATACCCATGACTAAACCTGACCAACTTCCCTATCCCTTTTTAAGGCACGCTTTTTTAGAGGCTCTAGAAGATAGCGGCAGTGTTTCAGCAGATACTGGTTGGACGCCTATACATCTCCAGCTAGAAGAACAAAGTCAGCAAATTTTTATGCCGTTGTATCTCAAAGAGCACTCTATGGGTGAGTACGTTTTTGATCATGCTTGGGCCAATGCATACCACCAGAATGGCCTTGAGTATTACCCCAAACTCGTTACTGCCATACCGTTTACACCGTCTACTGGCTCGAGAGTACGAAGTGATAGACAGTTAGATAGCCAGCAGTGCATTCATTTTCTGAATGAGATCATAAAACTAGCTAATGAAGTCGATGCATCAAGCTGGCACTTGCTGTTCCCGAGTAATGAAGAGTTGGTTTTATTTGAAGACCCTCGCCTACTTAAGCGCAGTGGTGTGCAATATCATTGGCTCAACAGAGGCTATGATAATTTTGACGCGTTCTTAAGTTCCATGACCTCTCGAAAGCGAAAGATGATACGTAAAGAGCGATCGGAGGTTATCAAGCAAGAGATCACCGTTGAAGTCATAGTCGGGAACGAAATAAAGGCTGATATTTGGAGCCTTTTTTATAGTTTATATGAACGTACCTACGCTAAGCGGAACGGGACTAGGGGATACCTGAAACAGGAGTTTTTCATGCAAATTGCGGCGACTATGCCAGAGCAAATAGCCATGGCAGTTGCCACCAAGGACAATCAACCCATCGCATGCGCTTTATATCTCTTTGACAACGACACCCTCTACGGCCGTTACTGGGGTAGCCTTGGGGAGTTTCCCTACCTGCATTTTGAGCTTTGCTATTATCGAGGTATCGAATTTGCGATAGAAAAAGGCCTTAGTCGTTATGATGCTGGGGCCCAGGGAGAGCACAAATTGGTACGGGGATTTGAACCCGTTAAAACGCATTCCCTTCACTGGATCAAGCACCCAGAATTTAAGGACGCTATTGCTCGCTATCTGAAATCTGAAGATACCGGCATTGCTCAGCATATTGAGCAAGCGATTGAAATGCTACCGTTTAAAAAGAGTTAAAAAACGTCGCAAGACTACCATTCACCTACATTGCTCATTGAAGCCCAAGGCTCCTTAGCGGGCAGTGCCGGCCCAGCCTGCAGTAGCTCGATCGAGACATTGTCAGGTGAGCGAATAAAAGCCATGTGCCCGTCGCGCGGCGGACGATTAATAACCACACCCCTATCCGCAAGTTTCTCACACGTCTGGTAAATATCAGCTACGCGAAATGCTAGGTGACCAAAGTTTCTGCCGCCAGAATACTCCTCAGGGTCCCAGTTATAGGTGAGTTCTATTAAAGGTGATTGAGCTGAGGCCGCCGTGCCCACATCATCTGGAGCGGCAAGAAAAATTAGCGTGAAACGCCCTGTTTTACTGTCATATCGAGAGACTTCCAACAACCCTAAAGCTCCACAATAAAAGTCAAGTGAGGCCTCAAGTTCGCTCACGCGAACCATCGTATGTAAAAACTGCATGTGTACCCCACATCTTAGAGCTAAAGAGTTACAAGGCCAAATGTCGGATGTCGCTTAAAAATTTAACAATATCAGTCATAAAGCGCCCGGCATCCCCACCATTGACAAGGCGGTGATCGTAGGACAGTGCCAAAGGAAGCATGAGCCTTGGTTCGAAAGCGTCGCCATTCCAAACAGGCTTCATTTGGGATTTAGAAACGCCTAAAATACCAACCTCAGGCGCGTTTACAATGGGCGTAAATCCATTGCCACCAATAGTTCCAAGGCTTGACAAGCTAAAGCATCCGCCTTGCATGTCGATCGGCTTGAGCTTGCCATCCCGCGCCTTGGCTGCAAAGTTGGCGACGTCCGCAGCGATTTCCCATATTCCTTTTTCATTAGCATTGCGAATAACGGGAACAACCAGACCTCGCGGAGTATCAACAGCCATCCCAATATTGCAGTAACTCTTTTGAATATAGTGCTCTCCGTCTGAGGCTAAAGATCGATTAATCACAGGGTTAGCGTCAAGAGCCACCGCTATGGCTTTAATAATGAACGCAACGGGCGTTATACGGACACCTCTGACTTCACCTTCGACCTTGAGCGACTTACGGAAGCTCTCTAAATTAGTAATATCTGCGTCATCAAAGTGGGTAACATGGGGAACGTTTAACCAGTTTCGATGCATGTTAGATGCGGTCAGCTTCTGTATCTTAGTTAACTTTACTGTATCGATCGGACCAAACTGACTGAAATCAATACTTGGGGTAGATGGTATAGCACTACCTTTAGCTAGTTCATTACTAGCGGCACTGTTTAGCTTGCCCTTAACATAGGCATCAATGTCATCCTTTATGATACGACCTCGTGGACCACTACCAACGACGGAATCAAGGGTAACCCCAAGTTCCCGCGCCATTAACCTTACCGACGGCCCCGCATAAACTTCACCTTCAGCTCCACTGTCGCCTGAGGATTCAACGTTAGTAATAGCCGCTACCGGTTCTGTGGTAACTGGCCCAGGGGCAGGCTCTGATTTTAACTCACTCACAGGTGCTTCTATTTTCGGCTCTACCTCTTCAATCATTACCGGTTGCTCAAGCTGAACCTCAGCAGGCGACTCTGACGAAGAGATTTCAAGCTCAGCGATAGAATCACCGACTTTAACCGTATCACCCTCAGCCACTAAATACTTGATTAGCTGTCCAGCACGGGGCGAAGGCACGTCCATCGTCGCCTTGTCTGACTCGAGGACTACTAGCGAGTCCTCGGCTGCAATATTATCGCCCTGAGCTAGACTCAGTTCGATAACATCAACTGTTTCAGCGCCGCCCAAGTCGGGAACTTTAATAATTTCTATGGCCACTCATTTTTCCTTTATTTCAAATCAATGCTAACCCAGTACTGCAGGGATAAACAACAATTACATATTCAAAGGGTTGATTTTTTCAGAATCTATACCAAATTTACTGATTGCTTCTGATACGACTGAATCATCAATCACTCCACTATCTGCAAGTCCCTTGAGTGCCGACACCGTAATAAAATATCGATCGACTTCAAAAAAGCTTCTTAGTGCCACCCTGCTGTCACTGCGGCCAAAACCGTCGGTACCCAAAACATGAAGCGGGCTATCAATATAACGACGTAATTGCTCACCGTAAGCCTTCATATAATCGGTAGCTATCACTACAGGCTCAGAAATACCTTCTAACTGTGTCTCGACATAGCCCTTTCTGCGCGTCTCCGTGGGGTGTAATAAATTCCACCTATCAACGGCTTGTCCATCTCTAACCAATTCATTGACGCTGGTTAGGCTCCATATGTCAGCAGTAACATCATAGCTCTCTTTTAGTATGCCTGCGGCCGCAACTACCTCATTAAGAATCGTTCCAGCTCCCATCAATGTTACTTTATTATCCTGATTACCTTTATCACTAGGAGATTGAGCTCGCTTTAAGGGATACATCCCTTTGATAATACCTTCCTCAACGCCTTCTGGCATGGCAGGCTGAACATAGTTTTCATTCATAGTCGTTAGGTAATAGAAGTAATTTTGTTTCTCTTCGAACATGCACTTCAGGCCACTCTGAACAATAACCGCAAGTTCATAGCTAAAGGTCGCATCATAGCTCTTACAATTTGGAATGGTATTGGCCAAAATAAGGCTATGTCCGTCCTGATGCTGAAGTCCTTCGCCATTAAGGGTAGTACGACCCGCCGTAGCTCCAATTAGAAATCCTCTCGCCTGACTATCTCCCGCAGCCCATGCTAAATCACCGATCCGCTGAAAACCAAACATGGAGTAAAAGATATAAAAAGGGACCATAGGGTAACTATTAGTACTGTAGGAGGTCGCAAGAGCCAGCCATGCTGACATAGCACCAGCCTCGTTGATCCCCTCCTCTAAGATAACGCCCTTCTTATCTTCTTTATAGTACATAATTTGCTCATGGTCATGGGGGACATACTGTTGGCCCACAGAGGTATAAATACCAAGCTGCCTGAACATGCCCTCCATACCAAAAGTGCGCGCTTCATCCGGCACAATGGGGACCACATTTTTACCAATATTCTTGTCCTTCACCAGTGCGGCCAAAACTCTGACAAAAGCCATAGTCGTAGATATCTCTCGTTTACCGCTACTAGCTAACTGCTTTTCAAAGATTTTAAGATCCGGAACATCCATAGCCTCAAATTCCGACTTGCGGGCCGGAAGTGGCCCCCCAAGTGTCTCTCGTCGACGCTTCATGTATGTTAGTTCAGGGCTATCTTCTGCGGGGCGGTAATAGGGAACAGTCTCCAATTGATCATCAGAGATCGGTATTCCGAACCTATCCCTAAAACGACGAAGATTATCAACATCAAGTTTTTTAACCGAGTGAGTATCATTAGCCGCTTGGCCGCCCTGGCCTAGCCCGTAGCCCTTAACGGTCTGCGCTAGGATCACTGTAGGCTTACCCTTGCTAGCAACAGCCTCTGAGTACGCCGCATAGACCTTATAGGGGTCATGGCCACCCCTATTCAAACCCATAATCTGGTCATCGGTTAGATCTTTTACCAATTCAAGTAGCTCAGGATACTTCCCAAAAAAATGCTCTCTGGTATAAGCGCCACCATTGTATTTATAATTCTGCAGCTCTCCGTCACAGACTTCGTTCATGCGCTGAAGTAATAATCCACTTTTATCTCTCTCTATCAAAGCATCCCAGTGGCGACCCCAAATTACTTTGATTACGTTCCAGCCGGCGCCCCTGAACACACCCTCCAGCTCTTGAATGATTTTTCCGTTACCACGCACGGGGCCATCCAATCGCTGTAAATTACAATTAATGACAAATATCAGATTTTCTAGCCCTTCTCTACCCGCCAATGATATTGAGCCTAGGGTTTCAGGCTCATCACACTCCCCGTCACCGAGAAATGCCCAAACTTTTCTGTCTCCACGAGCAACCAGGCCTCGAGCGGACAAGTAGCGCATCACGTGGGCCTGGTATATGGCCTGAATAGGCCCCAAACCCATTGAAACAGTCGGAAACTGCCAATAGTCTGGCATCAGCCACGGGTGGGGGTATGACGAAAGCCCCGAGCCATCAACTTCTCGCCTAAAATTATCCAGCTGACCTACGCTTAAACGCCCCTCCAAGAACGAACGAGCATACATGCCTGGTGAGCTGTGACCTTGGAAGAATACTAAATCACCCAAGTTGTCACCTTCAGACCCTCTAAAAAAGTAATTAAAGCCTACATCGTAAAGGGTTGCTGCGGAGGAGAAGCTAGCTATGTGGCCTCCAATACCCTCACTTTGGGTGTTGGCCCGCATAACCATGGCAAGAGCATTCCACCTAACCAAAGACCTAATCCGGCGCTCCATAAATAGGTCGCCAGGCATTACCTTCTCTTGATCAGCCGGAATTGTATTCCGGTAAGGAGTGGTAACAGACTGAGGCAGCTGTATTCTATTTTCAGTGGCATGAGAATGTAAGGCATCTAGGATGTAGCTGGCGCGATCATCGCCCTGAGCTCGTCTTATAGAGTCCAGAGCGTCTAGCCACTCTTTCGTTTCAGATGGATCTAAATCATTCATGGTCTATTCCTTAACGCTAGCCTATGAGGCTGGCTTTCCTTAAAGCGATAAAGGCAACGCACTAACAGCCTTAGTCGAGTGAAAACAGTCGCTCTTTGAAGGCGTGTAGTATAACTACAAAAAATAGCTAATTAAAGCTGCTTTTAAGACTCCTTTCTTAGCAGGATAACATAATATTTCTATAGGTTATTGTAATATATAGATTTAAAGCAAAATAAAAAGTAACCCTATAGCTAGTAAATTTACATATATTGAGGTTTAAAACAAGCTAATGGGACTGCAGGAAGAGGAAATGCCCTCTTTACCCGCCTACAGCACGTTCTGCTTACCCCTCTGAAATCTCTTCGAGCGATGAGCCGTCTGGCCAAGCATTAAAAACTGCTTTGACTAAAGTCGCTAGTGGGATCGCAAAAAACACGCCCCAGAAACCCCAAATGCCGCCAAAAAGCAGGACCGCCACGATGATGGCGATTGGGTGTAAATTTACCACTTCAGAAAACAATAAAGGCACCAGCACATTTCCATCGAAAAACTGAATAACGCCATAGGTGAAGAATAACCATAAGAACTCAGCTGAATAACCCCACTGGCTATATCCTACAAGTAATACAGGCAAGGTTACGACACTGGCCCCTATATAGGGTATGAGCACCGACAGCCCTACTAGAAGGGCCAATAACGCTGCGTAATTGAGGCCTAGCAGCAGGAACGCTCCGAAGGATAATGAGCCAACGATAAGGATCTCGATTGCCTTGCCTCTGACATAATTAGCGAACTGAACGTTCATCTCAGACCAAATAATGGTCATCACTGGTCGCTTACGGGGTAAAAGATTCGCGACAAAAATGAATAATTCCTGCCTATCCTTGAGCATAAAGAAGACCAGTACTGGAACCAACAGCAAATAAATAGCGACAGCTAGTAGACTTGGGAAGCTACTAATTGAAAATGTCAGTATTTGCTCAGCCATGTTGGCGATTTCCTCAGAAATTCGCATAGATAACAAATCAAACTGATCCACCGTCAAGTAATCGGAATATCGCTCCGGTAGCGTCACTAAAAAACCTTGAATCCTACTAATCATACTAGGAACTTCGGCCAGTAACAGAGACATTTGCCTGCCAACAATAGGCACCAAGCCTACTAAGATAGCAACTAATCCGAGTAAAAACAGTACGTACGACGTCACCATAGATGCCCGCGGCGAAGCGCCAGCACGCTGTAAGGTGTTTACAACCCCCTGTAGCAAGAATGATAAAATCAGAGCGGTAAAAACAGGCCCTAAAAAGCCGCCAATAGTTGCCATTAGCACAAGAGAAGCCACCAACATCACCGCTAAAAGGACAGTTTCTTCGTTGCCAAAATAACGGCCTAACCACCTGCTTAACACCTGCTTCATGGACGTTCCTTAAGAAAAACTAATTAATGCAAACCTGTTTAAATTATCTAGCTACTCGTAGACCATTATAAGACATGAAACGAGTCAAAGTTTCAACTGTCCAATCTTTTACTTATATCAACTGTAAGGGTAGAAATTTTAAATGCCCCGTGTATGCTTGAACTATACAGTCAATACGACCAAAAAGGGCCTGTACCGGCTATGTTAAGACTTTTAGTAACACTTCTACTCGCATACTGGTCCTTTTTGGCTTCGGCGAATCTCGCACAAGCAAAAGAGATTGAATTGCCACTTCTTGGTGACAGTAGCTCTGGGATTGTATCTAAACAACAAGAATACCAACTCGGCCGAACCTGGTTAAAGGTCTTTCGTAGTCGGGTAAAAGAGCATGATGACCCATTGATGCAGCTGTATTTTGAAGAGCTGATATACAATTTGGCCGTATTCAGTGATCTAGAAAACCCAGAACTCGAACTAGTCATCATAAAAAACCCCACGATGAACGCATTTGCCGTGCCAGGTGGCGTCATTGGGATACACACGGGGTTGTTTGCCTTTGCCGAGAATGAAGACCAAATGGTGTCAGTATTGGCCCATGAACTTGCTCATCTAAGCCAAAGACATTTCGCGCGAGGACTCGAAGCCCGACGATCATCATCAATCGTAACACTTGCAGGGCTCTTAGCCGGACTGGTTGTTGCGGCAACAGTAGGTGGTGATGCCGGGATGGCTGCAATGAGTGCCAGCCAGGCTTACGCCGCAGAAAGCCAACTTAGGTACAGTAGATCTAACGAGCAAGAAGCGGATCGGATTGGACTGCAAACGATGGAAAGGTCAGGTCGAGATCCTGCTGCTGCAGGAGATATGTTTGAAACGTTACTCGCAAAAACGCGCTACTCAGGAACTCGCATACCTGAGTTTTTATTGACGCACCCTGTCACCGAGAAGCGTATTGCCGATGCCCGAGGTCGAAGCATGGGTTCATCCAGACGGCACTACCTAGAACATCCTGACTATTATCTAATGCAGGCTAGAGCTACTGTAGCCATGGACAGTTCTGCAAAAACTAGCGTTATTAAATTCCAAACTGAGCTTCAGAATAATACGCTACGCCCTGATGCTGCAAACTATGGCTTAGCCTTGGCCTACTTGAATACCCGTGAATTAATCAAGGCTAAGACGCTTATCGCCGCTCTTCTCACAGCGCAGCCCCGCCAAATCGCTTATCAATATACTGATATCGAAATAGATCTGGCCCAAGAGAATTATACGACAGCTCTTTCTAAACTTAATCGACTATTGGCGCTAACACCGAACAACTATCCCCTCATGGCGCTAGAGAGCGAGATTCTCTGGCAGGACCATCAGTATGAAAAATCTGCGGCAGTATTGACAATTCTTACACGCAATCGGCCTGAGGATCCTATGCTTTGGTATCGGCTTGCCGAGGTGCGTGGCCTAGCAGGAAATATTTCAGGCGTTCACGAAGCTCGAGCAGAGTACTTTATACTGGTAGGTGCGTTCGATCTAGCAAGAGAACAACTGGGTTTGGCCACAAAGCTGGTAACTGCAGACTTCAAACGTTCAGCTATCGTCAGTCAACGCCTTAGAGATGTTGTTTCAATGGAAGAAAAAGCCAAACGGCTTTAACCTAAATGGCGCGCTTTAAACGTCATCATTCTGTCAAGGGACTGCATCGCGAGAGTGGCGACCGTAGCATCGACGAAGACTTCATTACTGCCTTGTTCCAAGCATGACAGCAAATTTTGCAAACTATTCATTCCCATCCAAGGGCAGCTGGCACAACTTCGGCATGACGCACCACTGCCGCCTGTAGGAGCTATAAGCAGTTGCTTGTTGGGGACAGATTGCTGCATTTTATAAAAAATACCCTGATCTGTAGCCACAATGAGCTGTTTGTTAGGCAGCTTCATTGCGGCACTGATAAGCTGCGACGTAGACCCAGTGATATCGGCAATACTCACAACTGAGTCAGGTGATTCAGGGTGGGCAAGCACCGCAGCATCAGGGTAGATTTGCTTAAGATCTAAAATGCCCTTAGCTTTGAACTCTTCATGCACGATACAGCTCCCATCCCATAGAAGCATATCCGCACCTGTCTTTTTCTGAACATAACCACCAAGATACTTATCAGGCGCCCAAAGAATTTTTTCACCTATACTATCAAGATAGTCAACAACCTCTAAGGCAATACTTGAAGTCACCACCCAGTCGGCCCGAGCTTTGACCGCCGCTGACGTGTTGGCATATACCACCACCGTTCTATCTGGGTGTTCATCACAAAATGCAGAGAACTCATCAGCAGGGCAACCCACGTCTAACGAACAAGTCGCTTCCAGGGTTGGCATCAACACTCGCTTTCCCGGAGTCAATATCTTCGCCGTCTCACCCATAAACTTAACGCCAGCCACTACTAGTGTCTGCGCATCGTGATTAGAACCAAAGCGTGCCATTTCTAGGGAATCTGAAACCGTACCGCCAGTCTCCTCTGCAAGTTGCTGAATGAGCGGGTCGGTATAATAATGGGCGATAAGCACTGCATTCTTGGAAGCCAACTCAGACGTTATTCGCGCTTTGAGACTCTCGAGATCAGACTTATCAATACTGTTAACCGAAGGCACCTTAGAAAGGTACTCTTCAACGACGCGGCGCTGACTCTCTACCGCTATTTCTGCATTGTACTGCTGTATTAACATTACTGGGAGGCCTCGGGTCTTAAACCTAAAATCTAGAAAGCCAATAAACAACGGCCGTTACTACGATAAATAATATTGCAACTGCCGCGATTGCATCAGCCTTCGAATCAACACTTTCCTGCGGGGTATTGTTGTCAGTCATTGCTAAGAGCCTAATAGTCTTTCGAGAGTGCATTTTACCAACCAATCAGCAACCTGTCTTGCTTTGTCGTCCCTTCATGCAGAAATTATCGATCTACGGGTCAATAGAATAAGAATAATAGTCGCAATGCAGACTTCGGCCTTGTGGTTGCCTGATCTGCTCTTTAAACTATGATCCATCTTATCCTGCAGTAGCACTTAACGAGCTTGGTGAAAATCTTAAAAAAGGGGTATATAGATCTAGGCTCCTTATTAGTTCCAGTAAAACCTAACTGACTAGCCATTTTAAACTTACAGCTTTTAATTAAATGATGGGCCCTATGCATAACGACGTTATACAGCTCTTTTTCCTTATCTTTACCGGCGGAGCCGTCGTGGCGTCGATGGCCCTATTCGGTCGACAACCTCTTTTAGTTGCCTACATCGTGTTGGGAGCTGCAATAGGGCCCTATGGCTTGGGCTGGGTATCAGACGTCGATCTAATAGGACAAATTGGTAGTATAGGAATCATATTTTTATTGTTTTTATTAGGTCTGGATATGCAGCCACAGATTCTATTAAGAGTGCTGCGTGAAGTCACGCATGTAACACTGATCAGTTCAACTCTCTTTGCGCTCATAGGCTTTGGGACAGGCCACCTGTTCGGCTACTCTATTATCGAAAGCATCATTATTGGCATTGCCATGATGTTCTCAAGCACAATTATTGGCATTAAATTACTACCGACCACAGCGCTACATCACAAACATTCTGGTGAATTAATGGTCGGCATGCTGCTGATGCAGGACTTCTTGGCTATCTTCGTATTGCTATTACTTATCTCAGGGGATCTAACCAATGGAACTCTGCTTCCGCTGGGGAAAAGTCTTGTCGCCCTTCCCGCTTTAGTTGGAGGTTGTTTCATTTCCGTGAAAATAGTCCTGCAGCCACTATTTTCACGGTTTGACCGAATTGGCGAGTATGTATTCTTGCTAGCATTAGGTTGGTGCTTGGGTATCGCAGAACTAGCAGAGTATTCAGGACTGTCACGTGAAATCGGCGCTTTTGTGGCAGGCATCTCAATCGCAACAAGCCCCATCTCCCAATATATCGCACTTAACCTAAAACCATTAAGAGACTTCTTCTTGATTTTGTTTTTCTTTTCGTTGGGCAGTGGCTTTAACCTTTCATTAATTCCAGACATAGCCGTAGCTGCAGGCCTATTAGCAACACTGATGCTAATAATCAAGCCGTTGACTTACCACTGGCTACTCAAGTCACAGAGCGAAACTGAGGGCTTGGCCTGGGATATAGGATTTAGATTAGGGCAAAACAGTGAATTCTCTCTAATGATCGCCTACCTTGCTTTTAACACAGGCTTGATCGGCTCGCATACTTCCCACTTAATTCAAGGGACTGCAATTCTTACTTTCTTGGTCTCAAGCTATATTGTTGTTCTTAACTTCCCGACCCCAATTGCAATAAATGACAAACTACGCCGGGACTAAAAAGAGCTAGAGGTGTCTGTTAGAGTCTTGTGTCAATCTCGACCACCATCGCACTAACAGGCGATCAGCACTTTCCTCAGCGGCTAGACCTAACCGTTCGTGGAATTTTTTCTTAAACACATAGGCAACCTCAAAGACATCAGCTTTCTCAATTCGAGAGACCAAGTATTCGTCGCTAGTCTGAATGTCATCAATAAGCGACATGGCTAAAGCCCTTGAACCGAACCAAATTTCGCCAGTAGCAATTTTATCAATATCCACTTGGGGACGACGCTCAGAGACATAGTCTTTAAATAGCTGATGCGTATCTTCTAGTTCTTCAACGAACTTTTCACGGCCCTTATCGGTATTTTCACCAAACATGGTCAAGGTTCGCTTATGCTCACCAGCCGTCAACATTTCAAACTCCACATCATGCTTTTTCAATAGTTTATTGAAATTGGGAATCTGCGCCACCACGCCAATCGAACCAATAATCGCGAATGGAGCAGCGAGAATTTTATCGGCCACACAGGCCATCATGTAACCGCCGCTGGCAGCCACTCTATCAACACATACCGTTAAAGGGATGTTCTTTTTGCGCAATCTATCTAGCTGACTGCTGGCAAGGCCATAGCTATGCACCATGCCACCTGGGCTTTCTAGCTTTAACAGAACCTCATCATTGCTGCTGGCCTGGGTCAGGATTGCTGTAATCTCTTCGCGCAGGTGCTCAACCGCCGCTGCGCTGATATTGCCATTAAAATTAAGCACAAAGACTTTACTTTTCGGCTTTTTCTCAAGGTTCTCTTGGGACGCGCTCCTGTTCTTGGCAGCCTTTTTATCTGCAGCAATCTGTCTCTTTTTAGCCTTGTGTAATCTTTTCTCTTCCGTTTTTTGATGGATCTCATCCGTTGTAGCAAGCAACATAGTTTCTTTAAGTTCCTCAAACTGTGGATTAAGCGAAGTAATTTCAAGGTGGCCTTTCCCTGGGCCGACCTTATTTCTCTGACTAGCACTGACAACCACACTCACAATCACAACAAAAGCAATTAACATCGTTGCTACTTTGGCAAAAAACAACCCATATTCAAATAAAAATTCCAAACCAGACTCCAAATTGTAAATAGTTTTTTATATTAAACGCCGTTTTACAAGGCAACCAATATCGCTGTCATCTGCCGTACTTAGCTTTAGATTCCATGACAAATTGTTCAATTAAACGTCCTGCCATAATAGTCGGGGGCGCAATAACATCGGGTAGCTGATCATACCTATGCCAGTTTGCCTCCGCTATCTCTACGCCATCGATTTTTATGATATCCGTCTTTGCGTCAGCTATATACCCCAACATTAATTGCCCAGGATATGGCCATGCCTGGCTGCCAACATATCGGATATTCTCAATCTCGATACCGACTTCTTCATATACCTCACGATGCAGAGCCTGCTCAGCGCTCTCACCAGCCTCAATAAAGCCAGCGAGAGTACTAAATCTATTGCCTGGCCAGTTGGGATGCCGTGCAAATAAACATTTATCATCCTTGATAACCGCTACAATGACACAAGGCGAGATCCTCGGGTACTGCTGGATATCACATGAATGACATTGAAGTGCATGCTCAGTCTCTGAAGCTCGATTAGGCTCTCCGCAAGACCCACAATACTTATGCTTAACTTCCCAATCCAGAAGCTGTAAAGCCCGACAAATAAGGGAAAACTCTGCATCTGTAGATTTTGCGAGTACAGACCTTAATTCAACCCTGCTAAACCCATCGATCGCAGCAGCCTCTGGGATCAATTCCCATACTTCACAGTCGCTGTCCTGCCATTGTCCAATACAAATACTGCGCTCACGAAAAAATTTGAGCGAATCAGCCTTATCGAGGTCAAGAGCTATGGAGGCTACGCTAACAGTGTTCTCCGACGCTATCAATAAGTCACCCTCTATCACGGCTACGATCCACTTATTGGCACTGCCGATTGCTTTTGAAGCAGCATAAAAGCCATTTAGCTGTAAAGGTGCAAGCACAAGAATTAAGCCTCTAAATATGATTCAAATTTAATCTCCAGCCCTTGCAAAAACAGGGGAGGAAAGATAAGGTTTGCCGCTACTAAAAAGTGATGTAAGTCTAGCATGGTTGGCTAGGATGTTTTACTGTAGTGACTGGTAAATTGGCTTCATAGTTACCTCAAACAAGTTTACTTTACATGCAATATAAAAAAGGAATGCATAGATGACACCTACGCTCTCTCAGGCTTTCAAAAAGAACTTTTTAGGTAACTCCCCTGGGTGGTATGAAGCCGCGATCATCGCGTTTCTGATTTTAAATCCCATTATGCTTTATATCTTTGGTCCCTTTGTCACAGGCTGGGCGCTAATAGCTGAATTTATCTTTACCCTAGCGATGGCGTTAAAATGCTACCCACTTCAACCTGGCGGGCTATTAGCCATTGAAGCTATTATTCTTGGAATGGCGAGCCCAGAAGCGGTCTACCAAGAGGTCGCGGCCAATCTGCAAGTCATTTTGCTGCTGATGTTTATGGTTGCTGGCATTTATTTTATGAGAGATATGCTGTTGTTTGTTTTCACTAAACTTTTACTTAACGTGAAATCAAAAACAACCCTTTCATTCATGTTTTGCTTTTCAGGGGCTTTTCTATCGGCCTTTTTAGATGCTTTAACCGTTACTGCCGTCTTAATCACAATAGCCGTTGGCTTCTACTCCGTTTACCACAAGGTCGCTTCAGGCAGAAAGATTGTTGACGAGGATCACGATCATAGTGATGACGAAAGGTTGCAGGATAATCACCGGAGTAATCTAGAGGATTTTAGAGCTTTTTTACGAAGCCTGATCATGCACGGTGCCGTCGGCACTGCGTTGGGTGGTGTTTGCACTACGGTGGGCGAACCACAAAATTTGTTAATCGCAGAAAGAGCGGGCTGGGAGTTTATTGAATTCTTCACGCGCATGGCGCCCGTCACTATGCCAGTACTATTCTGCGGATTGATATGCTGTGTCCTGTTAGAAAAGTTCAAGGTATTCGGTTATGGCGCCAAGCTACCCGATGAGGTTCGTGAGGTCCTCCAGCAATCAAGTGATAATGACACTGCTAAGCGGACCCAATATGATAAGGCGGCTCTCATCGTTCAAGTCATTGTTGCGGTTATTTTGGTGCTGGGTCTTGCGTTTCACTGGGCAGCCGTAGGCTTGATCGGCCTTATGGTTATCATTCTTTTAACCTCATTTAACGGTATTACTGAAGAGCATCGTATAGGGAGCGCATTTGAAGAGGCGTTGCCCTTTACTGCTCTGTTAGTGGTATTTTTCGCTATCGTTGCAGTGATTCATGAACAGCATCTATTTTCGCCCGTTATCACTTGGGTCTTGGCTCAAGATCCAGCCATTCAGCCGGCCGTATTTTTCCTTGCAAACGGATTGCTATCCGCTATCAGTGACAATGTATTTGTTGCTACGGTTTATATTAATGAGGTTAGGGCCGTGTTTGATGCAGGTGATATAACTCGAGATCATTTTGATAAGCTCGTTGTAGCTATTAATACCGGCACTAATCTCCCTAGTGTTGCTACGCCTAATGGACAGGCGGCTTTCTTGTTTTTACTAACGTCTGCCTTGGCACCATTGATAAGACTATCCTATATGCGGATGGTTATTATGGCTCTACCCTATACCATCGTGCTGACTACTGTAGGGTTGCTTGGAGTTCTTTACGCACTCTAATACTTAATATTACATCAACAGTGATACAAAAACCCGGGCTTTTAGGCCCGGGTTTTTCCAATAAGGCATGCTAGCTTAGAGCCCTTTGAGGTTCTTGCGCAGAACCTTGCCTACATTTGTCATCGGCAATCCATCGCGAAATTCTACGAACTTAGGAACTTTGTAACCCGCCATACGGCTCTTGCAAAACTCGATGACTTTAGACTCAGTTAGTGACGAACTAGATCTAACGACAAACATTTTGACTAGCTCGCCCGCCTTATCATCGGGAACGCCCACAGCGGCGCATTGAGATACATGCTCGTGTGTCGTCAGCACCTGCTCAAGTTCATTTGGGTAAACATTAAAGCCCGACACAATAATCATATCTTTGAGGCGATCAACAATTTTAATGTAGCCGCCATCGTCTACTGTCACAATGTCACCGGTATGTAACCAACCATCTACAACAGTCTCTGCTGTTTGCTCAGGTTGATTCCAATACCCTGCCATCACTTGATCACCTCGGATGCATAACTCACCAACCCCATTAACAGGCTGCTCATTTCCAGCCTCGTCAATGACCTTAATCTCTGTACCAGGAATAGGTATCCCAGCGGTACCCATTCTTTCAAAGCCTGGCGGATTCATTGAGATAACAGGCGAAGACTCAGTCATGCCGTAACCTTCACTGATAATGCATCCAGTCACCTTTTCCCATTTTTCTGCTACCGCGTTCATTAGTGGCATTCCCCCAGATAGCGTCATCTTAAGGTCTTCAAAACTAAGTCTACGGAAGTCTTCATTTTCCAAAAGTGCCACAAATAAGGAATTCAAACCACAAAAATTCTGAATCTTTAGCTTCTTGATCACCTTAACCAATAGCGGAATGTTACGGGGGTCAGGAATCAATACCGAGTGACTTCTAAGCGCAGGTAGTACGCCAATGCACAGTGAGAACGCATATATATGGTAGAGAGGAAGTGGAAGCGCGGTAACGCTGTATCTTAACGACTCGCTTGTAATAGAGATGACATCCAGTGCCTGAGCAACATTGGCCATTAAACAAGATTGAGTCAGCATTACCCCTTTGGATGCTCCTGTGGTCCCCCCGGTGTATTGCAATGCGCAAATATCATACACAGAGGCCCTATGGTTGCTATAACTGGTACCACCGGCTAACAAATCTTTAAAATCAATAATATTTTGATCTTTTATCATGGGCCTTTTCCCCATTATTCTCATTAGCCCTCCCAGCACCTTTTGTTTTGAGGAGGCCATGATATCTAGAGGACGAGTGACGATAATGTGCTCAACACTCGTCTGAGGAGCAGCTTCAGCAAGTACGCTATAAAACTGATCAAGAACAATCACAGCTTTGACGCCCGCATCATTAAACTGGTGGACTAATTCTCTGACTGAATACATGGGATTAGTATTAACAATGACTAATCCAAGCTTCATTGCCGCTATGGCTACTACCGGATATTGGATGAGGTTTGGGAGTTGGATCGCGATCCGATCGCCCGCCTGCAATCTAAGACGTTTCTGGAGATAACTAGCGACTCTTCTCGACAGTTGATCTATTTCGCCATAACTAAGTGTTTGGCCCAAGCAGGTAAACGCGGGATTAGAGCTGGAATCCGAGACTGCCTCAGTCCATACCTGCAACATGGATCGTGCTGGCAACGCGGGCTGCGTAGTGGATATACCCACTTTTTCTTGAGCTTGGATGACAGCAGCTTTAATTAACATTTTTCATCACAATAATTTGGTTATACGCAAAAAAATAGCCCGAGATCGCTGTTACTAACGCGACAAAAGGGCCATGCCCTTTTCCAGACCGCCGAGCGTCAAAGGAAACATTTTATCCTCTGTTAATTCTTTCAGCATCATAATCGATGGCGTGTAATCCCAATATTTTTCTTGTACTGGATTTAACCAGACCAACTTATCATAAGTCTTGGCCATGCGTTGCATCCAAACAGCCCCCGACTCATCATTATTGTACTCGACACTTCCGCCAGAACTTGTCACCTCATAGGGTGCCATAGACGCATCTCCTACAAAGATAACCTTGTAGTCCGAAGAGTATTTATGCATCAAATCAAATGTTGATATTTGTTCCTCACGACGACGGTGATTATCTTTCCAAACATAGTCATACAAGCAATTGTGGAAGTAAAAGTACTCCAGATGCTTAAACTCGGTCTTCGCCGCTGAGAACAGTTCTTCACAGAGCTTTACATAGGGGTCCATAGAACCACCGACATCGAAGAAAATCAGCACCTTTACCGCATTATGTCGCTCTGGCACCATCTTGATATCTAAATATCCAGCGTTCCTTGCAGTGCTGCGTATGGTGTCATCTAAATCCAGCTGATCGGCAGAACCTTCTCGAGCAAACTTACGTAACCGCCGCAAAGCAACCTTTATGTTTCGTGTTCCTATTTGAACAGAGTCATCCAAATCTTGGTATTGGCGTTCGTCCCAAACTTTAACCGCTGTTCCCTTACCGCCTGGCCCGCCTATACGTATGCCTTCAGGGTTGAAACCTCCATGACCAAAGGGAGATGTGCCATTGGTCCCCACCCATTTATTACCACCCTCGTGCCTTTCTTTCTGCTCCTCAAGACGTTTTTTAAACTCTTCAATGAGTTTTTCGAGGCCGCCAAGACTCTCTACCTTGGCTTTTTCTTCGTCAGTAAAGTACTTTTCGAACTCTTTGCGTAACCAATCTTCAGGTAATAATGCTTCAACAATACCGTCAATATTCTCTAAGTTTTTAAAATAAGCCCCAAAAGCCCGATCAAAACGGTCGTAGTATTTCTCATCTTTGACCATACATGTGCGAGCCAGCAGATAAAAATCGTCCACCGAACCAAACGCTAGATTCTGCTCCATGGCGGCCAAAAGGTCTAGAAGCTCCTTAATAGAGACAGGAACTCTGGCTTTTTTTAGCGTATTAAAAAAATTAATCAGCATAGCTTAGGCTCTTGATTGAGATTTCATCGAGCTTCACGACGCGTCATAAATGCGAGCCGCTCCATCAAATGTACGTCTTGCTCGTTCTTCAATAATGCTCCATACAGAGGTGGAATAGCTTTGGTCGGATCGCGGTTTGTCAAAATGTCCTCAGGTATGTCGTCCGACATAATGAGTTTTAACCAATCCACTAACTCCGACGTAGACGGCTTTTTCTTTAAACCAGGAATCTTTCTGACGTCAAAGAAGATGTCCATTGCATCGTCAACCAATTGTTTTTTGATCTTAGGAAAATGTACGTCGACAATGCGCTGCATAGTCATGCGATCAGGAAAGTTGATGAAGTGGAAGAAACAGCGGCGCAAAAACGCATCAGGTAATTCTTTTTCATTATTACTAGTGATAATCACAATCGGGCGCTGGATCGCCTTAATAGTCTCGCCAGTCTCGTAGACATGGAATTCCATGCGATCAAGCTCGAGAAGTAAGTCATTAGGAAATTCAATATCTGCTTTATCGACCTCATCAATTAGCAAAACAACTTGCTCATCAGCTGTAAACGCTTGCCAAAGTTTGCCTTTATCAATGTAGTTGCCGATATCCTGAACTTTATCGCTACCGAGCTGGGAGTCCCTCAATCGAGAAACTGCATCATACTCATACAGTCCCTGCTGCGCTTTGGTTGTCGATTTGATGTGCCAAGACAATAACGGCTTACCTAGGGCCTTGGCTACTTCCTCAGCAAGCAAGGTCTTTCCTGTGCCGGGCTCACCTTTAATAAGAAGTGGCCGCTGCAGTGTCACCGCCGCATTCACAGCCATCTGAAGTTCTTCGGTGGCTACATAGTTGTCAGTACCAGTAAATTTCATAGCATTTATCCACTTTCAGGGTTATTTAGTTGTAAGCCTCACATTTTAATCTATTCTGTAAACTGTTTTGAATCTATATTTACGAATCGAATCGTCATATAAGGGAAAAATAGCATTAATCATGACCCAACAGTACTCTTAGACATGCCTTTAAGGCAGCTTAGAGCCATCTAGTGATACTTAAGCTCTACACAACAGATATGGAGTAACCAATGAAAAAGCGTCTATTAAAACCTCTTATCCTGGTGATCGCGCTATACCTATTACCCATCGGCTTCGTCGCATCCATGCTGACGTCACCAGTTTATGCTGATGAATCCACAGAAATCGAAGAGCACACCCTAACGTTTAATGACAAAAAAATAAGGTTGATACTAGGTTCTGACGACAAGAATCCAATGATTCATAAAATGACCTCTCATGACGATGTTTTTATATCGGTGTCAGCAGATGAGGAAGAGATTTCCGCGCTAAGTCAAATTCTGAGCAAGCTTGCTACCACGGAGTGGGACCAGCTTAGTGAGTCAGAGAAGCAAGAGATAATAGAGGCTTTAGAAGAGGTCGAAGCTGGTATCGAAGTTGACATAGAAACAGATTTTGGTGCAAGTAAAGTCCTTGTCACAATAATTTTTATTCTCTTCTCATTTGGTCTGCCTTTTATAATTATTGCCCTCCTATTGTATTACAAGCACCGAAAGCGCCGTCAGCGAGATCTATTGATCACAACATTTATAGAGGCAGGCAAAGACGTTCCAACTGAACTATTTCAAGGTAGTAATGGGTCAGACACGCCAACAGGCAATGTACAGAGAGGGATCATGCTAATGGGAATAGGAACAGGCTTGTTTTTATTCTTAGGAATGCTGATTGATTGGGGTGTAGCCTCCGTGGCGTTAATACCGCTATTCATAGGAGTCGCTAGAGTCGCAATTGGTCGTTTAGGTAGCAACGTTGAGAAAAGCGCGGATAACCAATAACACCGATGCTATCAGCCACGGACCAGGCACTCATCGAAAGAGTCGTGACAACTGACTGTCATGACTCTTTCGGCATTCTTGTCGAGAGGCATCAGTCAGATTTGCGCTACTCTCTGCGCCAGATGACCGGATGGAATGAGGCGCTGGCAGATGATTTGGCTCAAGAAACATTTATCCAAGCCTTTAAATCCTTAAAAAATTACCAAGGCACTGCTAAATTTAGTAGTTGGCTTTATCGAATTGCCTATAATCAAATGGTGAGTCATTTTAGATTGGCTCGCAATCGAGAAGTGAGTGCGAGTGAAGAAATTTTAAAAACCCATTCAGAGCAGCTAGGCCTGTCAACGACCTCCGAAATAGATCTTCACCGAGACTTGGCCTATTCCATGAAGGCGTTACCAACAAAGCAGCGAATGGCCGTTCATTTACATTTACATCGAGAACTAACACATGCTGAAATAACAGCTATAATGGGGATTCCATTAGGGACTGTTAAGACACTAATTAACCGTGGTAAAAAGACATTAAGAGATCACCTTTCAAGTTGGAATCCTGAGGACGTGGTATGAAAAAAACTGTTGATATCAATAATTTATTTGCTAAGGCACGTAATAGCGAGCCTTATTTTAGTAATCGCCGCTTTGGTAGTCGTGTGCTTACAGTTATTAAACTACAAGAGCCTGTACCTTTTTGGAAGGAAGTCACCATTGAGATGCTTGGCGCACTAATTGGCTGCGGCTTAGCCTATAGTTTTTTCCCGTTCAACGATCTCATTGCGAGTATTCCAACTAAGTTTGTTGTCGGCCCCTCTGTGCTTCTGAGCATTGCAGCCGGTATTAGTTGCGTAATTGTGATTGCTTACTGGGCGGCTGAGCGAAGCCGATTATAGCTCCTAGGCCTTCCGCTTAAGTAGTAATTTAATAAGGCCATATACGATGAGTCCAAAAACGGTAAAAGCTAGAATCGGCGCTGCACCGCGCTGAAAACCAACATCTCCATTAGCGATCAGCCCTTCATAGAGGCTCACAAAAAAGGCCGGAGCCAAATACGCGTTATCAGTATAGGCGGTAACTGGCGTCAAAAAGAAAATTGCCACTACCAGGAGTAAGAGCTGTCGAAAAGTTGCAAACCGAATATTTCGTAACAGATACCAGGCTACCCACAGAAGGCACATCACACCTGACGTGTAAGCTATCCAGCCCCAGAAATAATTTTCAGCGTTGTACATAGCTAATCAACCCATCTAATAATATGATCTTCAATATCATCATCGCTCACATCCAGTTCTGATACCACCCATCCTTGCAGGGATGCCCCATATGAGTGCACTGTTTGATCATTCCCACTGATTAGATGATGCCAGTCAGGAAGCGCCTTACCGTCCGCTATTAAACGGTAAGAGCAGCTCTTCGGCAACCAGCCTAAGGTGTGAATATTGTTTTGGTCAAGATTAATACAGTCGTTCACCACTGTGTGTCTACCATCGTAATTACTGCACTTACAGGTCTCTATATCGAGCAACTCGCAAGTCACATTGGTATGAAATATTTCCCCACTGTCATACTCCTCGAGCTTAACAAGACAGCACTTGGCACAGCCGTCACAAAGCGCCTCCCATTCTCTAGAATCCAGTTGCTTCAGAGATTTGGTTTGCCAAAACTTATCCATTTATTGGCTCCAAGAAAGCTTAGAGTTTTCTGCTAAGGCAAAATCCAAAGGCTGTAATGTAGGCGGCATTTGCAGGTAAAAGCCTTGGCGATCGATCTCTTCAAGGACTTGTCCCGCGTCGGCCCGAACCAATTTTTTAGAGGGTGTTATTATTAACGTAGTCACTAGCGCTAACTGCCCAAAACTCGCCAACAAGGCGTCTGGAATCTTACCTAAACCTTCCTTTTTATCGACATAAAGATACATACCTTCTTTCTTACTGCCCTTATAGATATCGCAAATTAATCTTATCTCTTGAGTATTCATCAGAACTGTACTTCTTTTAAAACATCTTGAAGCGCAGGCTTAACCAAACTTTGGCGCCAACCAGTATTCAAACGCTCTGGCCAAACACAAGCACCCTGACTCGCGCTCCGTACAATAGATTCTAACTCCTTTTTGTTCGACAGAAACTCTAGCGGAAGTTCTATCCCTTCAGCCAAACTATTAAGTGCGACACGCATCGTTTTCATTACAGCACTGACTGATTTGGATAGCGGTTCAGGAAGCCTCTGCAAGGATTGATCTTGACCGGCTATCGCGACCTCTTGAAGTAATGCGTGGCCATGCCGCTTTATGGTTCCCCCGTAAAGGTCATCAATACCTCGCATCTCGTCTGCGACAACAGGCATTCGTCTAGCAATTTCGAGCAACGAATTATCTTTCACAACGTGGGATCGAGGTTTATCCAAAGCTCTAGCAGTAATCTCACGCCAGTCACAGAGCCTCTTTAAGGCCGTCAGTGCTTCACTGCTCAGTTTCCAGGCGCCTTTGAGTTTCCGATGATAGTCTTGAGTGTTTTTCCTGTCCGAAACTAAGGTATAGACCGCTAGGCTCTCCTCCTCAAACCAATGTTGCCGGCCCTGATCAGACAGCATGCCAGTCAAAACGTTATACATTGAGTGGAGGTAAGCAACATCATAGGCGGCATACTCAATCTGTCGATCAGTAAGAGGTCTCGCCAACCAATCGGAGCGGGTCTCCTGCTTGTCCAACTCGATATCAAACAAACGCTGCACTAGTCGCGCATAACCCATAGAATAACCGACATTTGCTATTCCAGCAGCGATTTGCGTATCAAAAATAGTGTCTGGAATGATATTTAAACCGTGCTCTAGAACCTCTAGATCCTCAGCGCAAGCATGGAAGATTAGTGTTCTGCTTGGGTCCTCCATCAACTGTTTGAGACCTTCAAAATGACGAACAGCCAACACGTCGACTAAAAAACACTGGGTTCCATCAGATATTTGGATTAAGGCAATTTTAGGATAAAACGTATTGGTTCGAATAAATTCAGTGTCTACCGCCAGCAAATGCTTGTCGGACAGAGCGTCCAGCATATGATTGAGTTTTTCATCACTATCAATCCAAATACTCATCTAAAGCGTTTTCCTGCTTTGTAGAGCCATGTTCAACGTACCACCATCAACATATTCAAGTTCACCACCCATAGGCACTCCATAAGCAATACGTGAAACTGTCACGCCGAGTGACTTGGCTTTATCTGCGATAAAATGCGCTGTTGCTTCTCCTTCGACCGTTAAGTTAGTTGCCAGAATCAGTTCGCTAACCTCCTGAGCCTTAAGGCGCTCGATAAGATCGTCAATGCCTAACTTTTCTGGCCCTACACCATCAATTGGCGACAAATGGCCCAGGAGCACAAAATATTTTCCCCTATAGCCCCCTGCGCTCTCAATGGCATACAAGTCTGCTGGATTCTCCACGACACAAATCTGGTTAGAGAGTCTTCCGCTATTACTGCAGATATAACAAAGGCTATGCTCTGTTAAAGTTCGGCACTCCTGACAACGACCCACTTTCTCAACCGCTTCTGCAATTATCTCAGACAGACGCGCCGCACCTGCTTTATCGCGCTCAAGCAACTGAAGAGCCATTCTTTGAGCCGATTTAGCACCAACACCGGGCAAACAACGCAATGCATCGATCAGTTGATCAATTAAATGTCCGTACACAAAATGTCCTCATGCTTATTAAGAAATCTAGAATGGCATTTTGAAGCCAGGTGGTAGGCCCATTCCACCCGTCATGGAGCCCATCGCTTCCTTACTTTTCGATTCTACTTTTCGAACTGCATCGTTAACTGCCGCGGCAAGAAGATCTTCAAGTAACTCTTTATCCTCTGTCATCAAAGATGGATCTACAGTGACCTTACGCACATCGTGCCTACCAGTCATAATTACTTTAACCATGCCGGCACCGGACTCCCCCGTAAATTCAGCCTTGGCAGCCTGACTTTGAAGTTCGGCCATCTTCTCTTGCATCTCTTGAGCCTGCTTCATTAAATTATTGATATCCATAACATCCTCAATCTATAGGTTGGACAGAGCGCTCATCAAGAACCCCATCAAAAAGTTGTTTAAACCGCTGTACGGAAGGATCTTCATTTAGCATGTCTACTGCCTCGGCGTGACGCTCTGCAGTCTCTCTCCGATCAACAGCTCTTGGCGTCTCAGGCTCAGTCAAACCAGAGTCTATAGACACCTTGATTTCCTGATCGAAATACACGGTCAGCGCGTCAGCCAAACCCAATTGATGGCTGCTGTCATAGAGACTATTTTCTTGATCGTCGATCATAAAAGTCAGTTCGTTATTTTGTCGTGAAAGGTATAGACAGTGACTTGCCACCTCGCCTAATGACGCTCCTATGGTTAACTGTCGCCGAACATCAACCCAGTTCTCTGGAGTAAAGTTATCAAGTGCAATATTGTCGACCAACTCAGAGGCTTCTAATGATGTAACGGAAAGAATGTTTTCACCGTCAACAGGCTCTGGTTCGTCTGCGGCCGACACTTCCGAATCATCTTGAATTATCTGCTGCTCAGCAACTAATAGTTCATCAATATTACTGCTAGTTAGAGACTCCGCTGGCTGATTGTCGGCCACCGGTACTTCAGCGGCATCAAGCTTTTTTACAGGGGGGTCAACCTCCGGCATGACTGGACTGACTGCGGTCGGTCGTCCATTAGTGGCAGGCCTGAAGGCAAGAGCCCGTAACATCGCCATTTCAAAACCAGATCGTTGGTCTGGCGCTAAAGGCAGGTCTTTCCGCCCCAATAGACAAATCTGATAAAACAGCTGCACATCTTCACGCGAGACTGTTTTGGCCAAAGTGGCTAATTCAGTAAAGTGACTTAGCCCTTTATCAAGTGCCTCCGGAACCGTTTGTAATATTGCGACCTGATGCCAAACTGACAGGATGTCGCCCATCGCAGCCCCATAATCGGGTGATTGCTCCGCCATATTTGCGATTGAGGATAGTAATGCAGCACCGCTTTGACTCGCTAGAGCTTGGCATATGTCAACGACAAAACGACGTTCGATAGTCCCAAGCATGGCACTAACATCAGCCTCGTTAATATTACCCCCGCCATGGCCTATGGCTTGATCTGTTAAACTCAATGCATCGCGCATGCTACCATCAGCCGCCCGGCCTAAGGCCCAGACACCACCTTCATCAAAGGGGATTTTCTCTTCACCTAAAATAAATTGGAGATGTTCTGCAATACGAGCAGAACTAAGATTCTTCAAATTGAACTGTAGACAGCGAGAGAGAACCGTGATCGGTAGCTTTTGCGGGTCTGTAGTGGCAAATAAGAATTTAACGTGGGGCGGTGGCTCTTCAAGCGTTTTTAACAGCGCTGCAAAGCTAGACTTCGACAGCATGTGCACTTCGTCAATCAGGTAAATTTTATAACGTCCCCGAGACGGTGAATACTGAACATTATCAAGAAGGTCGCGCATGTCATCAACCCCTGTACGAGAGGCGGCATCTACTTCAATTAAATCTATAAATCGACCCTCATCGATCTCATTGCAACTGCTACATTCCCCACAAGGAACCGAAGACACCCCTTTCTCACAGTTAAGGCATTTAGATAGAATTCGAGCGATAGTTGTTTTACCAACGCCCCTAGTACCTGTGAAAAGATAGGCATGATGAAGCCGGTCATTATCCAAGGCGTTAATCAACGCCTGCAACACGTGCTCTTGGCCAGCTGTCTCTGAAAAGGATTTAGGGCGCCACTTGCGGGCAAGCACTTGATAGCTCATAACAGTTTCTATATCTAAACAAAGTCGTATTATAGGCAGATAAAGGCTGGGCTGGAAGAACTAATGGTGGCGACCCTCAATAGCCGCACCTCGGCACACAGCGTTACCGCTACCGTTGCTCCCTTCCGGGCCTGGCGGAGTTCACAGTTGGCTGTTGCGAGGGAACCAAAGAGGGCCACCCTTGAAGCTAGCGCGGAATTATCCGAGGTTTCCCAATCAAGTGCAATAGTTTATCCCGTTAAATTAGGATTTTGTAACCTGAATATTAAGCTTATGAAGGAGGATCATAATAAACAAAGTTATTCCACTTCACATCTTGCTCTGCCTTGTCTACACTGCGTGCCTTACACGGAATTGTGCTTGTTTCTTAAAGGGCTTGTAGATGATTTTCTATTCAGATAAATATTCCACCCGACACCACTTTAAAGCCTTAAGTTCGGATTTTAAGGCGCTCCTGCTATTAACTATAGTCTTTGGCCTAACGGGCTGCGGTAACAATGAAAGCAACGTTTCTTCGGGGAATAAAACCGGAACGCTATATTGGGGCAATGGAACCGAACCCCAAAGCTTAGACCCGCAAATTGCAACGGGTGTCCCTGAGCACCATATCATCTCAGCTCTAATGGAGGGATTGGTTCTAAAGGACAGAAAGACTTTAGAGCCCCGCCCTGGCGTCGCGGAATCTTGGGATATAACTAAAAATGGGACGGTCTACACATTTAAGCTCCGCGATAGTGCGCGGTGGTCCAACGGCGACAAGCACATAGCCCAGGATTATGTGTGGTCTTGGTGGCGTGCACTTCAGCCCGCGCTAGGGAATCTATACGCCTACATGCTTTTCCCTATCAAAAATGCACAGCAGTATTATGAAGGTGACATTACTGACTTTAGTGAAGTGGGTGTAAAGGCTATAGATGACCAAACATTGCAGGTCACGCTGAACTACCCGACACCCTATTTTCTACAACTGCTAGATCACTACAGTTTATTTCCAGTACACCAAGCGACCATAGAAAAGTTTGGAACAGCAGATCAGCGCGGAACACGTTGGACCTATGAAGGTAACCTAGTAAGCAATGGTCCTTTTCAACTTGTTGATTGGAAAATAAATCGGCGAATAGTTGTGCAAAGTAATCCTTATTATTGGGACGCAAACAACGTGTCACTAAAGGAAATCGTTTTCATTCCAATCGAAAATATAGTGACAGAGGAGCGTATGTTTAGAGCGGGTCAGCTGCATGTGACCAGCAGTCTCCCAGCAGATAAGATTAGTACTTACCGCGAAGCAAATGACCCTGAGCTTAGAGTCGCTCCTTATTTAGGCACTTATTATTATCGCCTCAATGTCAGAAAGCCGCAGTTCCAAGACCCACGAGTGAGACGCGCCCTGGCTATGAGCGTCGACAGGCAAAGGTTAGTTGACAATATAACCAGAGGTGGACAGATTCCCGCGTACGCTATGACTCCTCCTGGCACCATGGGGTATTATCCTAAAAGTGATCTTAAATTTGATCCTAAGGGCGCAAGGCGTCTACTCGCAGAAGCCGGCTACCCCAATGGTGAAGGATTCCCCGCTACTGAAATTCTTTACAATACTAATGAAGGCCACCGAAAAATTGCGGTTGCACTGCAAGAGATGTGGAAAAAGAATCTAAATGTTGACATACGACTGCTCAATCAGGAGTGGAAGGTGTACTTAAACAGCGAAAGTGCCGGAGAGTATGAAATTTCACGGGCCGGTTGGATTGGTGATTATGTCGACCCAAATAATTTCCTTGATTTATTTTTGTGTGGAGGAGGCAACAACCGCACTGGTTGGTGCAACGAAGAATATGATCGTCTAATTCTTGATGTAGCACCTTCTAAGTCATCACATAAAGAGCGGCTCGAGGTGTTTCAGCAGGCAGAGACAATGCTTTTGAATGAGATGCCTATCATACCGATATACACCTACACAACAGTCCAACTGGTTGACTCATCCGTTAAAAACTTTGATGCCAACATCATGAATGCGGCGTCTTATAAAGATATCTACTTGCAAGTGAATCAAGAATAATTGTAAAAAGGATTTGATAATGTATCGATTTGCGATCAGCCGACTGCTACAGGCAATTCCTGTACTGTTGATGGTTATCACAGTGACCTTCTTTCTTGTACATTCAGCACCTGGCGGTCCATTCTCTGCTGACAAGGCAGTACCACCAGAAGTAATCAAGGCCCTAGAAGAACAATACAATCTGAATCAACCCGTTTGGCAGCAGTATCTCAGTTATCTTGGCGACGTGATTCAAGGTGACTTTGGACCCTCTTTTAAGTATCCAGGTAGAACTGTTAACGAGCTTATCACCGCGGGCTTACCGATCACGGCAGAACTCGCTTTCTATGCAATGTTAGTTGCTTTGGGCGTAGGTATAACAGCAGGGGTTGGCGCCTCAATGCGGCCTAACACCATGCAGGACTATTTGCCGATGACGGGAGCAATGATTGGGATATGTATGCCATCTTTCCTGCTCGGGCCCCTGCTAGTACTTATTTTCGGGATTCATCTTGATTGGCTACCAGTATCTGGATGGGGAGATATTCCCGGCGATAAAATTCTTCCCTCGATTACGCTAGGCACAGGATATGCAGCTTATATAGCGAGACTATCAAGAGGCGGAATGCTTGAAGTACTGTCCCAAGACTACATTAGAACAGCAAGAGCAAAAGGGTTGAGTGAGCGATTAATTATTGTAAAGCACGCTCTTCGAGGTGGATTAATACCTGTTGTGGCATTTTTGGGGCCTGCTTTTGCCGGGCTTTTAGCGGGCTCTTTCGTTGTAGAAACTATTTTCCAAATTCCGGGGTTGGGCCGATTCTACGTCCAGGCCGCGTTTAACCGTGACTACACATTGATACTCGGTATGACCATCTTTCTATCGACGCTTATTATATTATTTAATCTGTTATCAGACATGCTGGCGATTTGGCTGAACCCAAAGCTCAGGCAGGAAATTAGGGGCACGAACTGATGGCTGACGCAATTGAAGGACATGGCAGTTCTCTTTGGAAAGATGCCTGGATTAAACTTAGCAAAAATCGTCTAGCACTATTTGGGCTGGCGGTTCTAATAATGCTGATCTTAACTTCCCTTTTAACGCCGCTGATTGCTCCCTATGGTTATGAAACTCAGAATCTTGATATGGGAGCAACTGCCCCCTCTTTACTGCATTGGCTTGGTACCGATATTTTTGGACGGGATATGCTCACCCGAATAATGTACGGCGGTCGAGTTTCATTAATGGTTGGATTCATTGCGACCGCGGTTGCTCTTGTAATTGGTATTCTTTGGGGTGCTATTGCAGGATTCTTTGGCGGGCGTTTAGACGCAGTTATGATGCGGATCGTGGATGTTCTTTACGCCCTACCCTTTATGATTTTCATAATACTGTTAATGGTGGTGTTTGGACGTAACATTCTTCTGTTGTTCCTCGCCATTGGCGCGGTTGAATGGTTAACAATGGCAAGAATCGTGCGTAGCCAGGTTATGGCACTAAGAAATCAGGAATTTGTCGAAGCTGCGAATTCGCTAGGATTGTCGCAATGGACCATAATCCGTCGCCACATTATTCCTAATACTCTCGGCCCTGTTATCGTCTACACCACTCTGACAATTCCGAGTGTGATGCTGCTAGAAGCCTTTTTGAGCTTTTTAGGTCTAGGCATTCAGCCGCCAGAGAGCTCATGGGGTCTGCTGATTAACTATGGGGTTGAAACCATGGAGGAGTTCCCTTGGCTCCTTATTTTCCCTGGCATTGCGTTATCATTAACGTTGTTTGCACTCAATTTTCTAGGTGATGGTTTGCGCGATGCTCTCGACCCTAGAACCTCTAAGGATTAGAACAGGACTTATATCATGGCAATTCTCGAGGTAAGCGGTTTAAAGGTATATTTCCATACACGTAATGGCGTTATTAAAGCCGTTGATGATGTTTCATTCTCAGTGGATAGCGGCGAAACCTTAGCCATTGTCGGGGAGTCAGGGTCAGGTAAGTCAGTTACTTGCTACAGTCTGCTTGATCTTCTGCCCAAACCACCCGCAAAAATAGAAGGTGGAACGGCACTATTTGCTGGAAAAGATCTACTAACATGTAGTTCTGACGAAATGAGACATCATCGTTGTAATGACATAGCGGTTATATTTCAAGACCCTATGACGTCGCTGAACCCCTTTCTAACTATCGGCGAACAACTGATTGAGCCATTGATTTACCACCCGGATAAAAATCAGATACAAACTCGGGGCGAGGCTAAGAAAAAGGCCGTCGCCCTGCTCGATGAGGTGGGAATAATTGATTCCCAAGCGCGTTTTGATTGTTATCCTCATGAATTCTCAGGCGGTATGAGACAGAGAGTAATGATTGCTATGGCATTAATTACCGAACCGAAACTATTAATTTGCGATGAACCGACCACCGCACTAGATGTGACCATTCAGGCACAAATTCTTAAACTGATAAAAAAGTTACAAGAAACGAGAAATGTAGCGGTCATTTTCATCAGTCATGATCTTGGTGTCGTCGCGGGCATCGCAGATAAAGTGCTCGTCATGTGCGATGGTACTATTCGTGAAACTGGTGGCACTGATGATATCTTTTACAGGACTCAGAACGATTACACGAGGAAACTGCTCGCCGCGATTCCAGAGGGTCCTAAGACACTGCCTAACCGAGCGAAAAGTGATGAGCCCTTGATTGAAGTTACTCATTTGAAAACGTATTTTAGAAACCAGCTAAATAGCAATAATAGTGAAGAAAATCGCTTTGTAAAAGCCGTAGACAATGTCAGTCTGGAAATCGCACGTGGAGAGATTCTCGGCTTAGTTGGAGAGTCTGGATCTGGAAAATCAACTCTAGGCCGATCGATTTTACAACTAGCCCCCACCACCGGTGGCTCGGTTAAATTTTCAGGTCAAACTCTCACCGGTTTAAATGCAAAGCAACTGGTACCCTGGCGCCGGAAGATGCAAATGATTTTCCAAGATCCCTATGCCTCACTTAATCCGCGAATGACCGTATTTGAAACACTGTCAGAGCCACTGCTCTATCATGGTATAGCCACCAAGAAAAATATAGCCCGCCACGTTAGGCAACTTATGGATGATGTTGGCTTATCTCAAGCCCAGCTCCGCAAGTATCCGCATGAGTTTTCTGGCGGCCAAAGACAGCGTATCGCTATTGGGCGAGCCATCGCTACCAAGCCAGAACTTATTATTGCCGATGAGCCTGTATCAGCATTAGATGTCACCATCCAGGCTCAAATATTAGATTTAATTCTGGAGTTAGTAGAGCGACATAACCTAACTATGATGTTTATTTCTCACGATTTGTCAGTTGTCCGGTACATCTCTGATCGAGTGATGATCATGAACCGCGGAGTTATTATCGAACATGGTGATACGGAAACTCTGTGGGCTTCTCCTAAGCAAAGATATACCAAGGAACTTCTAGCGGCCATACCGCTTGCCGACCCAGCAGCAGAGCGTAAAAGAATAGCTAGTATTTAGTTCGAGGTAGGCACTAAACCGACTGGACACTCTATTGTTTCACTAACGGCGATGTAGGCATCCTTGACCAACGTTTTAATAGACTGCTACAGGCAAGAGATTCCTGTCCCCTTTAAGCCACAGTAGCCACTTGGATTTTTGACTAGATATTGCTGGTGATAGTCTTCAGCATAGAAGAACTCAGGGGCTAACTTAATCTCAGTGGTAATCTGGCCAAATCCCAAATCCAGTAATTTGCGTTGCACTGAAGAAGCTGAGGTTTCAGCCTCGTTAAGTTGTGTTTCGCTGCAATAGATGGCCGAGCGATACTGGCTACCCATGTCGTTACCTTGCCTCATGCCTTGTGTTGGATCATGAGACTCCCAAAAGACTGACATTAAACTCTTAAAGTTAGTCAAACTTGGATCAAAAACAACTAGCACTACTTCAGTATGTCCTGTCAGGCCTGTACAGGCCTCTTCGTAGGTTGGGTTAGGCGTGCCACCTCCAGCGTAACCCACTGCCGTAGAGACTACGCCGTCTTGCTCCCAAAAGCGCCGTTCTGCACCCCAAAAGCAACCCATAGCAAAGATGGCCACGTCTAAGTGCTCGGCAAAAGGTGGCCTTAAGGGCTGCCCTGTGACCATGTGAACATCAGAAACAACTACAGCCTCTTTGCGCCCAGGTAAAAAATCATCAAGTGGAAGAGTTTTAACCCCAGAAAGACTCGATAGCATCAATAGTATCCTTACGTTGAGATAAAGTTAAATCTAACCCAGTTATTTTTGGGTGGCCAGAAACTGAGGAATCGGCAACCTAACCATTAGTCTGTAGTGTTATTGTGTATACCGATCACTTGACCTATTTCCTGAGTCTCGGATTGATCGCCTCCCTTCTTAGCCGAATCATTTCGCAGGGAATCGACTCTGTCGAGGTAACGCGCGTCTACGTCGCCCGTTACATAATGACCATCGAATACGGAGCATTCAAAACGAGTGATGGCGCTATTACCCTCCTTTGCAGAAGCTACTAGGTCTTCCAAGTCCTGATAGATCAACCAATCTGCTCCAATCAAATCGCCTACCTCTTGGTCAGTCCGGTTGTGCGCAATGAGCTCAGATGCAGACGGCATGTCTATACCGTAAACGTTCGGATGACGAACTCCCGGCGCAGCTGAGGCCATAAACACCTTATTGGCTCCTGCATCTCTTGCCATCTGGATAATCTCTTGAGAGGTCGTACCACGAACAATAGAATCATCTACTAAGAGTACATTCTTTCCTGCAAACTCTAACTTAACCGCATTCAGTTTTTGTCTTACCGATTTTTTCCGCTCGGTCTGTCCAGGCATTATGAAAGTTCGACCAATATAGCGGTTTTTCATAAAACCTTCCCGCAACTTGACTCCTAGACGTTCAGCCAGCGCTTGAGCCGATACACGGCTTGTGTCTGGTATAGGGATAACAACATCAATACCGTGGTCAGGCCTAAGTCGAGTTAACTTATCAGCAAGCTTCTCACCCATCCGTAATCTGCATTTATAAACAGAAATATCGTCGATCAGTGAATCGGGTCGTGCGAAGTAGACATGCTCAAAGATGCAAGGCATCAACTCGTGCTCTTTTGCACATTGGTGAAGATGAAGTACGCCTAATGCGTCCACAAAGAGAGCTTCGCCAGGTTGAAGGTCTCGAATTAACTCAAACCCTAGGCTGTCAAGAACGACTGATTCAGACACCACCGCATATTCAGTACCCTTAGCTGTTTCTTTTTTACCGAAGCATAGTGGGCGAATGCCGAATCGGTCACGAAACGCAAACATTCCGTAATTGGCGATTAAGCCTACAACCGCATAAGCACCCTTACAGCGCTCATGGACTCCTGATACTGCAGCGAAAATATCGTCGCTGGAAGGTGCAAGTTTACCTTGCGCCTGTAGTTCGTGGGCAAAGATATTGAGAAGGACCTCTGAATCTGAGTCGGTATTTAAATGTCGCAAATCGTCACGAAAGATCTGCTGCCGTAACTCATCAGCGTTAGTTAGATTACCGTTGTGGGCAACAAAAATACCATAAGGCGAGTTGACGTAAAGCGGCTGCGCCAGCGCTGGGCCAGAACTTCCTGCCGTTGGGTAGCGTACATGCCCAATACCAACGTCGCCCACTAATCTCATCATATGACTGCGACGAAAGACATCTCTGACCAAACCCTCGCCCTTACACTGGTGGAGTTCACCACCAGATTCGGTGACAATTCCTGCGGCATCTTGACCTCGATGCTGCAACATTGTCAAAGCGTCATACAACCGCAGATTTACACTAGACTTACCTGAAATGCCAACAACACCACACATGATTAAACCCAGCCTATTATAAAGTCTTTAATGGCCATCGCCGCCTCTATTCCAGCGTCCTTAAACGACATAAACACGGGGATAAGTTCTGACGATGTCCACCACAAATCTTGATTTACGGGTAATGCCTTAGGCAACATTACCACCAGCGCTAAAACAACTAGCATACCTCTAAAAACCCCAAATACGAGCCCTAAAGTTCTATCAGTCCCACTCAACCCAGTTGAGCTTACTAACTTACCCAGTAAAAAATTGACCATAGCACCCACCAATAAAGTGCCAACGAAAAGAGAGGCCCAAGCTGCTAGCTGTCGCATTGACGCTAGAGCAATAACATTTACTAACAAGCCTGCAACGAGCTCATTGAACGTCATAGCAATGACAAATGCTGCCAGCCAAATCACCAAGGACATTGCTTCCTTAACAAAACCCCGAATAAGACTGATCATCCCTGAAACTGTGATAATTGCAACAATTACTATATCGACTGCCGCTATATCCATAATACCTTCCCTAAGGTCTGCTAATAGCTAGGTTTCATATCTCAAAATAATGGATTTTGTCTTAAAGACGCGGTCTATCGTCTGACTATCGGCCTTAGCGCGCCGCCAATCAATTTTGGGCCCAACCACAACACGGTAATGATTTTCACCAGCAATCAGCGCTCGTTCAATAAACGCCTTGTAGCCCTTATCAGCAAGCTTTTTCAATAATTTTTTTGCCTTGGGTTCTTCGGTAAAACTACCTACCTGTACACTCCAGGATTGGGGAAGCCCCTTATCGGTTAACCCGAAGTCATCACCGTCGTTCGTGGCTGCTGGCGATGATTTATGGACGTTAAAGCCAGCAATCCAGGCCTCTTTTGGTGTAACAGTTTCGGGGCGTTTAGCACGCTCAAGAGAAACCACTTCAATTGAGGGTGCTGGTGGAATTTTAGTTGTGCGGTCAACTTTATTTGGGTCAGTAAAGTCAATCAAGAGAGGTAGCACTATCAAACCAATGACGCCCAGAACCAGGGTACCTGCTACTCGCTTCGCTAAACCTTCACTCACATCAAGCCTCTTTTGAAATAATCTTCAATACTGACGAAACAGTATGAAATGAGCCAAAGACTACTATCTGGTCGCCTGCACTAGCCTCCGCAACTGCTTTCAAGAATGCATCCTCAATCGAATCGCAGTGATAGCCCTTGAGACCGGCAGTATACACCATATCGAGCATTGATTGAGCAGAACTGGCACGTGGATTGTCACTTATTTTAGCCACCAGAATCACATCTAGCCTATCGCCAATTTGACTGATTATTCCAGCCCAATCCTTGTCTGCCAACACCGACGCTACCGCATAGGTTTTGCCCTTAATAATGGGTATATTCTGCTTTAAAATAGCTGCTGCAGCGGGGTTGTGGGCCACATCCAGAAGCACATTAACGCCATTAAATATAAGACTCTGTTGTCGTCCGACGAGTAACACACTCTTCAATGATTCGGCAACTTTTTCGGGGTTCAGCTCCAAGCCAGCGCTGATCAATGACTGAATAGCTAGAATCTTATTTTGAGGTAGTAATCCGCTCACCTCAATATCAGGAAATGATGACAACCCACCTGATCCTTGAACCATCGCCGTGAAATGACTTCCTGTAGTAGTGTTAATAATAGAAAAATCTCGACCTATCATCACCGCAGCTGCGCCTGTTTTTAGCACCAATTCGTCAAAGCCGTCTGGAGGATTTTGCTCCCCGATAATCAAGGGCTTTTTAGCTCTTGAGATGCCCAACTTCTCTGCCGCGATCTCTACTCTAGTGTCACCAAGCCAATCTTGGTGATCGAGATCTATGCTTGTCACGACGGCAACATCTGGATCAATGATGTTAATGGCATCCAAGCGACCGCCGAGGCCTACTTCCAGCAAGACGATATCGAGCTCGTACTGGTCAAATATGACTAAAGCGGCAAGAGTATTAAATTCAAAATAGGTAAGCGAGACCTCTCCCCTAACCGACTCGATAGCAGCAAAAGCATCTACTATGCTTTCATCTGAAACTGAAACGCCAGCGATAGAAATTCTCTCGTTATACTCTAAAAAATGTGGGGACGTGAAATCACCAACAGAATAGTCGTGGGCCAGTAAAATCGCTTGCATAGCCGCTATACAAGAGCCCTTTCCATTGGTTCCCGCAACCGTAACAATAATTGGTGCGACTTTACTTGATATGGTCTCTCGTTTGGCGTTGAGTCTACACCATACTTCGGAAACCCTATCTAAACCTAGATCAATCTCACTAGGATGCCTGGCCTCTAAAATAGTCAACCACTCACTGAGAGAGCGGTTAGGCATTATTAGTCTCTGGTACATTCATAAATTTAGATAGCGCACTTGCCAGCCGATCTCGTATCTCGCTTCGACTAAGAATCATATCAATATGGCCATGTTCTAATAAAAACTCACTGCGCTGAAACCCTTTTGGCAATTTCTGCCGAATAGTATCTTCAATAACATTAGGTCCCGCGAATCCTGCCCTAGCGCCAGGTTCAGCAATGTTTAAATCTCCTAACATCGCCAAACTAGCCGAAACACCACCGTACACTGGATCAGTCATAAATGAGACATAGGGTACGCCCGCTAATCTTAGTCTTTCTAAAATCGCGCTAGTTTTGGCCATTTGCATCAACGAAATCAAGGCTTCTTGCATTCGTGCCCCACCTGTTGCCGAAAAGCAAACAAGTGGTTTGCGCTGCTCAAGAGCTAAATTAGCTGCTCGAGTAAACTTTTCACCGACGGCATAGCCCATTGAGCCACCGTGAAATGCAAACTCAAAAGCGCAAGCAATCACTGGAATACCTTTAAGAGTCCCACTCATAGCGATCAGCGCATCCTTTTCGCCAGTTTTTTTACGCGCGTCAGCTAAACGATCTTTATATTTCTTCACGTCTCTAAACTTCAACCGGTCTATGGCCTCAAGCTCCGGTTCTATCTCTTGCCTACCTTCGGTGTCCAAAAAAATATCAAGACGGCGACGAGCACCAATCCGCATGTGATGGGTACACTTCGGGCAAACATCCAAATTACGTTCGAGCTCAGGACGGTATAAAGGAGAGGCACACTTAGGACATTTTTTCCAAAGGCCCTCAGGTACCGAGTTAACCCGCTCCGCTTTAGCCGCTGCGGGACCCTTGGGTCGAATACGATTAAGCCAGTTCATAAACTTCCTTTTTCAAGCTACCAACAGCAGCAAGAGAGATTTTCTTAGGTCGCATTCTAACATGACAATCCTATCACCCATAGAATGTCTGAACGAATATTCACCTAAATTTAATAGGATAATAGCGAGCATGGCAGAATCTTAGTCGATTTATCAGCAAGATTTAACCCGCTCAATAAAAAGCCGAAGCTTAGACTCATCCTTGATGCCCGGCTCTCTTTCCACGCCTCCACTCACGTCGACCATATCGGGTGAAACTGCCTGGATAGCCTCGATAACGTTTTCTGGTGTTAGCCCCCCAGCAAGTATAAGCGGGTAATCACGCGTAAGAGGCAGGCGACCCCAGTTAAAACGTTCACCTGTACCGCCATAGGCATTAGTATTCCAGGCGTCAAAAAGAAGCCACGTACTATCTGAGTATTGGCTGATTTCTTCATTAATATTTAGATCATCTCGCATACGTATCGCTCTAATATAGGGAAAATTAAATTGTCTGCAAAATTTCCCGGTTTCATTACCATGAAACTGTATTAGATCTGGTTTGACGCTACTGATTACCTGCTGAACAAAATCGGCGCTGGCATTGACCAGCAATACAACACAGAGCACCCCTGGACGGATAGTCTCGCGGATCTCAATCGCACGTTCGATATCAACACAGCGACTACTAGCTTGGTATATGACCAGGCCAAGCGCGTCCGCTCCTGCATCTTGGGCCAACAACGCCTGCTGAGGACTAGTGATACCACATATTTTTACCTTTACAGCCATGTGCTTAACCTTTCCTTTGTATTACTTCGGGCAAAAATACTGGCCCCTTAGGGAAAGCAGGAATCTCACAAGTATCGGGGTAAGTAACCTCAACTAGATAAAGTCCATTAGGAGCGGCAGTGGCGGCACTCTTACACCTATCGCCGCCATCAAGTAGCTCCTTGATCCAACTTGCAGGCCGCCGAGACAGACCTATTTCTATCAGGGAACCAACTATATTACGAACCATATGTAAGACAAAAGCGTTGGCTGTAATTTCAAAAACCAGTAGATTTGAGCTCTGGTAGACTGAGGCTTTTTCGACATGCCTAAAGGGTGATACAGATTGACAGCCAGCACCTCGAAATGCTGAGAAATCTTGCTCTCCAAGAAGGAATTGGCACGCAGTCTCCATCAAGTCTCCTCTCAGAGGATGCTTAACCCAAGTCACACCGGTCGATAGAATCGCTGGGCGACTCTCCTGCGCAACCATAAGGTAGCGATAAGTTCGTGAGAGAGCGCTGAACCTAGCATGAAAATCAGGATTTACCTCCCCAGCCCACACTAAAGCCACCGTATCAGGTAATTTACTATTTGCACCCATAACCCAATTACGGCCATCTCTTTTGGCATTACAATCAAAATGCACAACCTGATAGCTGGCATGAACCGCGGTGTCAGTTCTTCCCGCACAACCAACAATGACCGGCTCATTAGCAACATAAGATAGAGCTTTTTCTAAAACAGCTTGAACGGAAGGACTGTGCTTTTGCCGCTGAAATCCACAAAAATCAGCTCCATCGTAACTAACAATGGCAGCATAGCGGATTACACCAGCCGGGAGATTTTGACCCTCTGGAATACGGCAATTTGGAATATAATTCCAGTCGGACGTCTGCAATGCGGCAACCTTATTATTAATTGAAAGGTTATAAGTCTAATTGATCAAGAATAGCTTGAGCTCTGGATTTATCAGCCTTGCTCGCGTCAGCTATAATCTCATTAAGAATAGCACGAGCCCCTTGTTTATCACCCAAGTCAGCGTAGGTGGCGGCTAAATCTAACTTTATATTGACGGGGTTAATATCTTGAAATTCATCCAAATATTCCATATCTGATAAGTCGGTAGTCTGACTCTGTTCAAGCGCATTCATGCTTTCGAGCACCTCGCTATCGAAGCTTCCATCGATCTCTGGAAAATCCTCAGGAGTAATATTAACGCCTATATCTGTATCAGACATCGAGGCCTGCTCATTCACCTGCAAGATACTCTTCCCCTGCTGCAACCTTGATGTCAGAATAAGCTCCGCCTTTTTGATAGAAATCTCATCTTCTGAAGAGTTAATTTCCTGATGCAACGCAACTAAAGGCTCAGGCAATTCCTCACTGAGATAGATTTCCATAAGTTTAAGTCGGCTACTCATATCATCAGAGTCATTATTCCGCGCAGTCTCAAGAATATCCAAGGCCTCTTTAAGCTGGCCTAGAGACAGGTGAACCTCTGCTTCAGATACCGGATCAACCATTAGATCAAACCCACTCAGATTAGCTTCATCATCTGGGCCCGCAAAGATATCGCCGTCAGTTTCATCAAATACGATCTCGGTTACCTCCACCTGCGATTGGCTTGGTTCGTCATATATGTCAGCTAGGGTAGATTCAGTAACAGGAACCTCTCTGCGGACGGACTTATGTACAAAAAAACCTAACATCGTCGCCAGTGCAGCGAGTAATGACGCAATGTACCAAGGCTGGTTTTCGATCCAAGCGATCGCTACATTTGATTTCTTAATCTGTGTTTTCTCTGCAACAAGCTCGATCGTATCAGCCTCTAGCTTCACAGGCTGCGTTAACGCCTGTAATTTGGTCGTCAGCACCAACACCTCTTCGCGTAACGCCTCATTCTCCAACTCAACTTGGGCTACCGCTCTCAATCGATCCTGCTCTAAGGAATCGACACTATCAACTTTCACGGCAATCATAACATCCACTTCATTCCGATAGGGAATTAGCTGGGAGTCTTCAGCGTCGACTGGGGTCTTGGTTGCCGCATAGCTCTTAGCTTCCTGATCAGTGTTATCTAGCACTGTTAGTGATTCAGATGAGGATCCAACGAAAACTTCCGACAAGCCATCAGCTCTCTCAGCGTCAGTGAATTTCTTAGCCTCAACGTCTGAATTTTCAAGGTATACAGTCCGCTTTAGTTCGTCCGAAACGAAACGTCCAGACTGAATACTCGCCTGCTCAGACGTTGGTAGTTTAATAACGGTATTAATAATTATTTTACTGGCATCGTCGTACAAAAAGGAACGCGGATTACCAATAAATATGGCATCCATCGTCTGCCAAACCGTCGCACCCTCAGGCCTTGCTCTTTCAGATACTTTCCAAAGCGTATCGCCCTTTGCTACACGGTAATCACCAAGAACAGGGCCTAGAGAGCCCTCAGACGACGATTTTAGATCAACTTTAATCGGAGTTTCACCCACAGACACGCTAGTAACGATCAGCGCAAAAAACCCAACAAGCAGAGTAATCGCGAACTTGACTTTGTGGGTCACCATAAAAACTTTCCTATTGAAAACACCTGCAATAATAGGGTGATCATAACAAAGTTTACGCGACATAATCCACGAAAAACACATCCCTTCTCTGCGTTTTTTAATGCTGGAGTTGTTATTTTAGAAACGAGCTTAAAAAGCATTGACCCAGCGTACTTAGCCAATGTTAACCATTTTAGTTAATCAGGATGCGCAGCATTCGTCGCAGCGGCTCAGCAGCACCCCAGAGGAGCTGGTCACCCACGGTAAAGGCTGACAGATATTCTGGCCCCATATTCATCTTCCTCAATCGACCAACGGGTATATCCATAGTGCCAGTAACGGCGGCCGGAGTTAAAAACTGCAATGATGGCTCTTTATGATTGGCCACTACTGTTGACCATGGATTAGCATCATCAATCATAGATTCAATTTCATCCATAGGTATGTCACTGTTCAGTTTCAGGGTTAAAGCCTGGCTATGACAGCGCATTGATCCAATTCTAACGCAGAGCCCATCAAGAGGAATCGGACTTGATTCGTGCCCAAGAATCTTATTCGTCTCGGCTTGATTCTTCCATTCTTCACGACTCTGACCGTTAGCTAGCTCCGCATCTATATAAGGAAGCAGACTGCCTGCTAATGGATAGCCCCAGTTATCGGTGGGAAAAGCCTCACTTCGCAGGATGTCCGTTACTCCGCGATCAATATCTAGAATTCCCGAGGATGGCTCACTTAACTGAGCACTTAGTGCTGAGTTAACAGAACCCATTTGCGAGATAAGTTCACGCATATTCTGCGCGCCCGCACCCGAGGCAGCTTGATAGGTCATGGATGATGCCCACTCAACTAGACCTTCGTTGAAAAGCCCTCCGAGCCCCATTAGCATCAAACTAACCGTGCAGTTACCGCCAGTGAAATCCTTAATGCCATTCGCTAGGCCGCGTTTAATGACAGCGCTGTTAACCGGATCGAGTACAATTAGAGAATTACTTTCCATCCGGAGTGTGGATGCTGCATCTATCCAATAACCCGTCCAACCCCGATTACGTAGTTGAGGATATACCTCCGAGGTGTAGTCACCTCCTTGGCAGGTCAGGATAATATCCATTCCAAAAAGCGCATCAAGATTAAAGGCATCCTCTAAGACGGTAGCTCCACTACCTGCATCAGGCCCAGTTTGACCTACTTGGGAGGTAGTAAAGAATACCGGATCAATATCTCGAAAATCATGCTCGGCTTTCATCCGCTCCATCAAAACGGAACCAACCATGCCACGCCAACCTACAAAACCTATCTTTTTCATTACCTAAACCTACTCATAAAAATGAAACACGAACTACACCCAAAGACAGGAAGGCAAGCTTGATTACTTAATAGCGCCATAAACCCAAGGATGAGCTTTTTCGCGTTCAACCTCATACTGCCTAATCTTCTCTGCCTGAATGAGGGTCAGGCCAATCTCATCGAGACCCTGTAATAGGCATTGCTTGCGAAACTGATCTAGCGCAAAGCTAAAAACCTCACCAGAATCGCTGGTTACCGTCTGGTTTACTAAGTTTACATCTAACTCATAGCCTTCAGCACCCTCTAGCTCTAAGAATAGAATGTCGACCTCAGCCTCGCTCAGGATGACCGGCAATACACCATTTTTGAAGCAGTTATTATAGAAAATATCGGCATAACTTGGCGCGATTACAACGTTAAAACCATAATCTTCTAGTGCCCATGGTGCATGCTCCCGACTGGATCCACAGCCGAAATTTTTTTGCGCTAGCAAGATTGAAGCACCACGATAACGCGGTTCATTGAGCGTGAAATCGGGATTTAGGGGCCTGTCAGTACAATCTTGCCCCGGCTCTCCATGATCTAGATATCGCAACTCATCGAATAAGTTAGGGCCGAAGCCGCTTCGCTTGATCGACTTAAGAAACTGCTTCGGAATAATCATATCGGTATCGATATTAGCCCGGTCCATAGGGCCCACCAAACCACGATGCTGTGTAAATGCCTTCATAGCTCAACCCCCGTCGAAGAGGATTCGCTTAGGAACAGCCTCACATCAACTATATGACCGGCAACCGCAGCTGCTGCAGCCATTGCAGGACTCATTAAGTGAGTACGCCCCCCTTTACCTTGACGACCCTCAAAATTCCTATTGGATGTCGATGCACAGTGCTCGCCATCCCCTAATTTGTCCGCATTCATAGCCAGACACATTGAACAGCCCGGCTCTCGCCATTCCATGCCAGCCGCAATAAATATCTTATCTAAACCCTCTGCTTCGGCTTGCGCTTTTACCATCTGAGACCCCGGCACAATAAGCACTTGTTTGATGGACCCAGCCACCTGCCTACCCTTCGCCACGTGCGCAGCTTCACGCATGTCCTCGATCCGCGAATTGGTACAGGAGCCAATAAAAACTCTATCGACACTGATCGACGCGATCGGTGTTCCACCCTCTAAACCCATATAATCTAGCGCTCGCTCAACACCTTTACGAAGCTCCTTGTTGACTTGATCCTCTGGTCGCGGAACCAATGCTGTAACAGGCGCGACCATCTCTGGAGACGTACCCCAGGTCACTTGAGGAATAATATCATCGGCATGTAATTCAACCTCGATATCGAAAAAAGCATCATCATCACTCACTAGGGTCTGCCAGTAGCTAACCGCCTGGAGCCAGAGATCTCCCTTTGGGATGAATTCTCGTCCTTTGCAGTATGAGATGGTTTTTTCATCGACCGCTACCATACCTACGCGTGCTCCAGCCTCAATAGCCATATTACAGACCGTCATGCGACCTTCAATTGACATATCCCTGAATACTGAACCTGAGAACTCTATTGCATGCCCACTACCCCCAGCGGTTCCTATCTTGCCAATAATGGCCAGAACAACATCTTTTGGCGTCACACCAAGACCTACTGTGCCCTCGACGTTGACTCGCATATTCTTCATTTTTGTAGACACCAAGCACTGCGTTGCCAGTACATGCTCAACCTCAGAAGTACCTATACCATGTGCCAAACAGGCTAAGGCACCGTGTGTCGCGGTATGGGAATCACCACACACAACCGTCATGCCGGGCATAGTCGCGCCAAGCTCTGGTCCCATTACATGGACAATACCCTGACCCATTTCATTCATCTTGAATTCTTTGATGCCAAAATGATCACAATTATCATCTAATGTCTGAACCTGAATTCGAGAGATCTCATCTGGAATTCCAGCAACGCCAGCCACACGCTCAGAACGCTCGGTAGAGATATTATGATCAGGTGTCGCTATATTGGTATCAAGCCTCCAGGGTGCTCTGCCCGCAATGCGCAAGCCCTCAAATGCCTGAGGTGACGTGACCTCATGCAGCACGTGCCGATCAATATAGAGCAATGAAGATCCATCATCATTCTCATTAACCAGATGTGAATCCCAAAGCTTGTCGTAGAGTGTTCTGGCCACCATTTAGTGCGCTCCTAAATTACTGTTGCCGCCATTATAGCTTTGCTTTAAGATGAAATAAATTTATAATTTTCATTAATACTATTCTTAAACGGAATATAAGGTAAGAGACAACCATGGACAAACATAACCTCAACGCGTTTATTGCCGTCGCAAAGACAAAATCATTCTCTAGCGCTGCTGAAATACTCCACGTGACTCAGTCCACGATAAGCAAGCGCATTGCACTTTTGGAGACTACGATGGGGCAAAAACTATTTGATCGGATCGCGCGTCAGGTTTCCGTCACCCCGGCAGGTGCTGAGCTATTGCCCCGAGCCAAGCATATGGTTCAAGAGTACCAGAACGCTATACAAGCGATAAATGACCTCGCAGGAAACACCTCAGGGATCCTGCGGCTAGCAATAAGCCACCACCTAGGCCTGCATCGCCTGCCCCCACTTCTCAAGACCTACGCGCAGGAGCACCCAGATGTAATCTTAGATATTGAATTTATGGATTCAGAGAAAGCCTATGAGCAAGTGCTGCAAGGACATTCAGAGGTCGCTGTCATCACGCTAGCGCTAGAGCAGCATTATAATATTACTCGCAACAAAATATGGAACGACTGCTTAAGGTTTGTTTGCGCGCAAGATCATCCTCTAAGTAAGGTGCAAGAACCCAGATTGGCGCATCTAGCCGAGTACCCTGTCATATTACCGGGTTTAAATACCTACACTGGGCGGATCGTACAAAACCTCTTTCAAGCGGAAGATATCCGGCTCAAATCGCCAATGTCGACTAATTATCTAGAGACCATCAGTACGATGGTAGAAGTGGGTCTAGGTTGGAGCGTACTTCCGGAGACCCTCGTCAAAAATCTACACGTAATACCAATTTCTGGCTGTCATATTCAACGAGAACTTGGTTACATTCACCACACAAAGAAAACGCTATCGAATTCCGCCAAGGCCTTCATAGCTCTTATCAATCCGCCGCTGTAACTAGATTGGTTTTAACCCACTGTCGACAGATGCGTTCTGCGCTCTGTGCCGTAGAAAGTGATCCATTAAGGTTAGAGCCAACATAGCCTCAGCAATAGGCACAGCACGGATCCCAACACAGGGATCATGTCGGCCTGTAGTCACCACTTCGACTTCGTTACCGAACTTGTCGATCGATTGCCCAGGAATACGAATGCTTGACGTTGGCTTTAGAGCCAAATGGGCCAGAATAGACTGTCCCGACGATATCCCACCCAATACACCTCCAGAATTGTTAGACAAAAACCCCGCAGGTGAGAGCTCATCACGATGTTCCGTACCTTTTTGGCTTACTGATTGAAAGCCAGAGCCAATTTCCACTCCCTTAACAGCATTAATACCCATCAAACCATGGGCAATATCAGCGTCAAGCCGATCAAATACCGGCTCGCCAAGACCGACAGGCATATTATCAGCAATCACAGTCACTTTAGCGCCAATAGAGTTTCCTTCTTTTGATAATGCCTGCATATAAGCCTCAAGCTCCTCAATCTTGTCAGGATCAGGAAAAAAGAACGGATTAGATTCAATTTCATCTTTCACAAAACGCTCAGGAACTATCGGACCCAACTGGGAAACATACCCATAAATAGAGATACCAGCGACTTCCTTAAGATACTTTTTGGCGATAGCTCCAGCCGCGACACGCATTGCTGTCTCACGCGCAGAACTCCGCCCGCCTCCACGGTAATCCCTGTCACCGTATTTTTGATAATACGTATAATCTGCATGAGAAGGTCTAAATAAATCTTTGATTTTGCTGTAATCTTTTGATTTTTGATCTTGGTTCTCTATCAGCATCCCAATAGAAGAACCCATTGTTTTACCTTCAAAAACCCCAGACAATATTTTAACTTCATCATCCTCTCGACGCTGAGTTGTATATCTTGACTGCCCTGGTTTACGGCGATTCAAGTCTGGCTGTAAATCGGCCGCAGAAATCTCTAGCCCAGGAGGGCATCCGTCGACGATGCAACCAATTGCCGGCCCGTGACTCTCACCAAAGCTGGTAACGGTAAAAAGCTTTCCTATTGAATTACCTGACATAGTTATTGCTAACCCTATTTTCTTAAAAACCACACTAAAAGTCGCGGAATTATACCCTCTTTACGCAAAGATTTCGCGATGCTCGGCTAGCTGTGCTTGCGTGAGCATAAAAACGCCGCTATCGCCCTCAGCAAACTCAAACCACATAAAGGGTACAGCCGGAAACGCTAGCTCAAGTGCCGCGCCAGAATTACCGACTTCGACTATTAGCACTCCGTCCTCACTAAGATATTCGTATGCCTCTTGTAATAATCTACGAGTAAAGTCCAATCCATCGAAACCAGACGCCAAGGCCAGTTCTGGCTCGTGATGAAATTCCTCAGGCATACTACTCAAATCAGCTTGATCGACATAAGGAGGATTACTTACAATTAAATCAAAATCTCGCCCCTTGAGTCCCTCAAACAAGTCAGATTGGATAGCGACCACCCTCTTTTCCAGCTGATGGTTTCCAATGTTAATATTGGCGACGGCGATAGCATCCACCGATATATCGCTTAAAATCACTTCGGCTTCCTCAAACCCATAAGCACAGCTAATACCTATGCATCCTCCACCAGTACAAAGATCCAAAATTCGCTTCGGATTGCAAGGTAACCAAGGCTCAAAGTAACTAGTGATTAGCGCCGCTATAGGGGACCTAGGAATGATAACCCGATGGTCAACCACAAAGGGTAACCCGCAGAACCAAGCCTGCCCTGTAATGTATGGTGCAGGTATACGTTCTTCGACTCTACGTCCAAACAAGGATCTAATGCGTACAACCTGCTCAGCAGTGGGAATATTAGTCATTAGCGAGCGGTCAGCGTTAGGAGGAAAATTGAGCACATAGGACAGTATTGAAACTGCTTCATCCCACGCACTGTCAGTACCATGGCCAAAGTAGATACCATGCTCAACAAACATGGCTTCACCCTCATGTAATAATTGAGAAACAGAAAGACTTTCAGTGCTTAGCTGCTTCTTTTGGCCGTAGGGGGTAGCTTTGTTAGTCATGGAGTCTCCAATAGAATAATATTTTACCCTTGAAAGGTGTCTCGGTGTTTATTTTGTTACAATATTGGGCTCTAATAACCTGCCATTAACTTGTTTAGTTGGAATCAATACATGAATAATCATTTTGCTAAAATCATTGAAAGTACCGGTGAAGATCTTAGCCGGCCTGGTCTCATGGATACGCCCGCTCGAGCGGCAAAAGCCTTTGCATATCTTACTAGCGGGTATGATATGAACCTAAATGAAGTGATCAATAACGCTCTCTTTCCCTCAGATTCTGAAGAAATGGTCATGGTGAAAGATATCGAGTTGTATTCACTGTGCGAACATCACATGCTGCCGTTCATCGGCAAATGTCATGTGGCCTACATTCCCAGCGGCAAAGTCCTTGGGCTATCTAAGGTCGCCAGAGTCGTCGACATGTTTTCGCGGCGTCTGCAAATCCAGGAAACCCTAGCGCAGCAAATCGCATCGACCATTCAAGAGGTAACAAACGCACAGGGTGTAGGAGTTATTATTGAGGCCAAACACATGTGTATGATGATGCGCGGAGTGGAAAAGCAGAATTCTTCAATGAAGACCTCAGCCATGTTAGGCACTTTCCGCAGTAGCCAGGCGACGCGAACCGAATTCTTCTCTTTATTAGGGTAACCACTAAACACCCTTGCAGGAAACCTCAAAGTACTCATCAAAGCCTTTCTAATTTAGAAAGGCTTGTGCCTTTATTGCCACATCTTCGGCTTGAGCCTCGAGATGGAGATGATGAGAGCCAGGCATTTTTAGAATCTGCATCTGAGGGATCCACTCAAAGAGTTCGCTCTGCTGCCGGTCTGGGGAGAATGGGCTATTCTCCGCCTGGATCAGCATTACTCTCGCCCCTATGGCAATAAAAAAACTCTTTAGGTGCTCGACCGAGTACTTAGTGTAAGAAGCGGCTTTTAACCGTTGATCACTAGTCCAATAAAAACCTCTAGGGCCCTCAGTCACTCCTCTAGTCGCTAGGAGCGCGGCTGCCTCGACCTCTAGCGGCACAAATCCATTGACGCGGGCCTGCACTGCACGTTCAAAGTCATGGAAAAAAGTAGGCGACGAAGCACCAAAACGATTATTTTCACGAATAGCCTTAGCGAGTTGCCTGGCAGCACTATCAGCTGCCTGCGGCATCGGAACGTAACCATCAATGAGCACAACATGGCTAACTCTGTCAGGAAAAGCACCCGCAATAAGGCCTGATATGATTGCTCCACGAGAGTGGCCAATAATGGCAAACCGATCCCAACCCATTTGATCGGCAACCGCTATCACTTCACCAACATCCATCCAGATGTCATAAGTCGCATCTACTGAGCGGTGGCTGCTTAACCCATGTCCCGCCAAGTCTAGCGCGACCACGTTAAGATTATCCATAAACGGTAACATTCGATCAAACGTTGCCGCATTATCCAACCAACCATGGAGAGCAATCACCGGCAACGAGCCCGATCTTCCCCACTCTTTAGCTTTTAGAGTCAGCCCATTAGTTTCAAACGTTCGTTCTCTGACAAATTCAATAGACATAATACATCCAGTTAATTACGGCTAGGTTCTCCGCCATCACCACAGCAGAGCCGCTGAGAGGGTAATTTGGTGGCCATTTGCTCTTGATCAACTAATCTGAAGCTGACCAGATTGCAACATCTAGTCAATCGAAAGATCCACCATTAATTGACGTGCTTGAGTAATACACAGGAGCAATTCTATGCGGCATTAAATCATCTAACCAAGTAATTTCAAGATAATATTACCCGTTACTAGCCGCCCTTCACCAAATCACACTGTTTAACCTAAGAATTCATATAGGCTAGCAGAGCTATGTATGCCTAGAGAAAGACTGTGACGTTAACCTTTAATCGCCCTTTTTAAGTTTCTCTTCATCTTCCTTGTCCCCGTCATCGCTTGCCACAAAAGAAGGAATACTACTATCACTTAACTCATCTGAATCTTCCTGTGTAGCTACTACGTCCTCTGTTTCGACAGATGTTGAGGAATACCCAGAAGTCGGTTCGACAATGGGCCATTCATCAAAAGGGAACGGCTTTGACTCGGCATTAAAGGTTAAAAACATGATAGCTTGGTAAACCCACTTACCCAAACCTTGTCCTAAATTTCTCAAATTATCGTTATCTTTTCCAGTCACCAGCACAAACAAAAACTGAGCAAGTACAATCAAAGAAATAACTGAACGTCCGGCCACAAGTAGGAAGCTAAACAGGACCATATAGGCCAATCTAACCCAGGTACTAGTATTTTTCACATGCATTTCGTTATCCGCCATTTGATTTCACCATAAATTCAACATCCTTTTTTTGATCCGCAAGCATCATTTCGCGCAACGATTCTTTAATTGGCCGCTGTTTGAACAAAGTAGCATACAAAGCCGATGCTAGGGGCATGTATAAACCCAATTCTTCAGCTTTTTCCACCACTAGTCGCGTTGTATTAACACCCTCTGCAATCTGTCCAACCTTACTCACCGCGTCATTCAGAGTTTGCCCGCTGCCTAGCGCAAAGCCAATCCGAAAGTTTCTACTCAAAGGTGAAGAGCAGGTAACGTAAAGGTCCCCGATTCCACTTAAACCAAGAAAGGTAAGTGGGTTGGCACCAAATTTGACTGCAAAACGGCTCATCTCAGCGAGGCTTCTAGTAAGCATCACACTCTTAGTATTCTGGCCCACACCCATAGCATCGGCAATGCCTGCGACAATAGCATAAATATTTTTGAGTGCCCCCGCCAACTCAACGCCAAAACGATCGTGGTTCGGGTAAACCCGAAAATAATCAGACACCAAAAGACTCTGAATGTGCTCACAGAACAAGTCGTCCTCGCTCGCAACCACCGTCGCAGTTATTTCGAAGTTAGCAATTTCCTTAGCAAGGTTGGGCCCGCTAATCACACCAACAGTGCAATCCGGCAACTCTTCTTCAAGTACCTGACTTGGCAACAAAAAGGTCTCAGCTTCAATACCTTTAGCCGTACTTACCACAAAGGTACCCGAAGTAATCCAGGGATTGACTTGCTTGGCCACAACACGAAAAGATCCGCTAGGAATTGCAAAAAAGACGGTGTCACAGCCTTCTACCGAAGACCTCAAGTCATTACTGATTAATAGGCTGGAATGTAGCTGGTACCCAGGCAGGTAGGCTGAGTTCTCGCCTGTCTCAGTAATTTGAGTAAATGTGTCCTCGCTACGCAGCCACAGTGTGGTCTGATAGCCATTGACGGCAATCATATTAGCAATCGCCGTGCCGAAACTACCGCCACCTAGAACTGCGACCCTTTTATTTTTATTATTAACCACTAAAGCCTCAAAAAGGAGTATTTAAAAACTTATTATAGGTACTAGAGCGCTGGATGTCAGCCGCAAATAAACAGGCGCCTTACCTTAAAGAGCCCCGCACTAACCAAACATAAGCCTATTTAGCTCCTGAACAAACTGAGCTGGATTTTCAAGAGGCCGCCCAGCTGACAACGCAGCCTGGTCAAAGAGGACCCCAGCCAGTATGGCTGCAGAACCATCATCGCTCTCAGCCCCCAGCTTATTAACTAACGGGTGCTCCATATTGATTTCGAGAATAGGCTTCGATTCAGGCACAGCTTGACCTGCAGCTTGCATTATCTTACGCATTTGCTCGCCCATGTCATTATCGCCAACCACTAGGCAGGCGGGAGAGTTCGTTAATCGGGTCGTAGTACGCACTTCCTCAACTCTTTCTTCAAGGAGACCCTTGATACGGACCAGTAACTCAGTATGATCGTCAGACTTAGCGCCTTTTTCAGCCTCTTTATCGGAATCTTTCTGGGGTACATCTCCCGTTATTTTACTGAGGTCAAGCTCACCACGAGCAACGTCTTGGAAAGACTTCCCATCAAACTCTGTAAGGTAGCCCATCATCCACTCATCAATTCGGTCAGACATCAACAATACTTCGATACCATGTTTGCGGAAAACCTCTAGGTAGGGGCTATTATTGATGATTGAATGACTATCTCCAGTAACGTAATAAATCTTGTCCTGCCCTTCTTTCATTCTTTCTATATAGTCAGGCAGACTCACGGTAGGGGCAGCGCCATCTACGGTAGAGCTAGCAAACCGAAATAACTTCGCAATTTTTTCTCGATTGCTATGGTCTTCACTTGGGCCCTCTTTCAAAACAGTGCCAAATTGCGACCAAAATGTAGCGTACTTCTCGGGATCATTAGTAGCCATTTTGCTTAACATGTCTAGAACTCGCTTGGTTAATGCAGCCCTAATACTGTCAACTAATGGGGTTTTTTGAAGAATTTCACGAGATACGTTAAGTGGTAAGTCTGCACTATCTAAAATCCCTTTAACGAAACGCAGATACATAGGCATAAACTGTTCGGCGTCATCCATGATGAATGTTCGCTTAATATACAGCTTAATACCACGAGATGCCTCTCGCTGGTAAAGGTCCATTGGCGCCATACCAGGGATATACAGCAAGCTTGTATACTCCTGCTTTCCCTCAACACGATTATGACTCCAGGTTAGAGGCTCTGCAAAATCACTAGACACGTGACGGTAGAACTCCTTGTATTCTTCTTCAGTAACCTCAGAGCGAGAGCGAGTCCATAGCGCCTTGGCATCATTTACGGCCTGCCACTCCGGAGCACTCTCAACAATGGTTTCGTTATCGTCTGACTCATCAGGCTCCGCGCCCGGCATAGCCGGCGTTTCTTGTTTTAGCATCTCCACAGGTATAGCAATGTGATCAGAATATTTTTTGACAATACTACGAAGCCGCCAATCATTAGCGAACTCGGACTCATCCGATTTTAAGTGCAAGGTTATCTGTGTACCACGTTCAGCTCTCTCGATAGACTCTATTTGATAATCAGCTTCGCCCTCGCAACTCCAACGAATCGCCTCTGACGATGGTGCTCCGGCGCGACGGGTCTCTACGACAACGCGATCAGCAACAATAAATGACGAGTAGAAACCAACACCAAATTGGCCTATCAGCTGAGAATCCTGCTGTTGATCTCCGGTTAGATTCTTTAAGAAATCAGCAGTTCCTGAGCGCGCAATGGTACCCAAATTAGCGATCACCTCATCGCGAGACATACCAATTCCATTATCTGAAATGGTAATGGTTTTCGCTTCCTCATCGACGCCAATACGGATATGGACTTCGCCCTCATCTTCGTAAAGCGCTGTATTCTCTAGAGCTTCAAACCGAAGTTTGTCAGTGGCATCGGATGCATTCGATATTAATTCTCTTAAGAAAATTTCCTTATTTGAATACAGAGAATTGATCATGAGATGAAGTAGTTGCTTTGCTTCAGTTTGAAAACCTAAGGTCTCCGCGCCTGTCTTTGCTTTAGCTGTCATTCTTTTGTGCTCTCCTAATGGGTACGCAATGAAATTAAATATTAGTTTGTTTGACTTCTGCCTTTCGAGATGGGGGCAAAGTAACGAATTTCAACCTTTATAAACGATATTATGGAAGTAAAAAGTGGCCGCGAGAACTTTAGTGCCGGCTTAAACATAGCCGATTTTAAATTAAATCCCATTCTCTCACCGTAACGGATATCGCCTATAAAAACCCAGCTAATCTAGATCAGGCAAGGCTATCCTCAGCCACAAAATATATTGGATCTTCGATAACATTTACTTCAACAAGATTGCCTGCCTTGTTAAGTAACTTTCTGCACTCACCGCTAAGATGCACTAAGTGCAACGCCTTACCTGCATTAAGATATCGCTCAGCCAAAGTATCAATAGCCTCAAGACCCGAGTGATCTGCCACTCTGGACCGCGCAAAATCAATAATAACGTCATCATTATCTTGTTTTGGATCAAAATGCTCCAAAAACGATATTACCGAGCCGAAAAATAACGGCCCCGTAACGGCATAAACTGTTGAACCCTTGTGATTTTCTCGAGCATCGATACGGATATGCTTGGCATGTTCCCAAGCAAACACCAAGGCAGAGACAATAACACCTACGACAACCGCGACTGCCAAATCGGTCGCTACCGTAACGCCCGATACTAGGACCAAAATCAATGCATCGCTACGGGGGACCTTTCCGACAATACGGAAACTACTCCATTCAAACGTCCCAATAACCACGATAAACATAACCCCTATAAGGGCTGCCAAAGGAATACGCTCAATGAGAGGAGAAGCAAATAAGATAAAAATGAGTAAAAATATCGCCGCCGTAATACCTGAAGCCCGCCCACGACCACCAGAGTTAACATTGATCATACTCTGTCCGATCATAGCGCAACCACCCATGCCGCCAAATAAACCGGTTACGGTGTTGGCAACGCCCTGCCCTATACATTCGCGATTACCACGTCCGCGGGTCTCAGTTATCTCATCGATGAGCCGTAATGTAAGTAGCGACTCTATTAACCCAATCGCTGCCAAAATAGTGGCATAAGGTAATATTATCAAAAAGGTATCAAGATTGTAGGGGACAGCTGGAATACTAAATACAGGAAACCCACCAGCAATTGACGCTATATCACCAACGACACGAGTATTGAGGCCTAGCCCAAATACCAACAGAGTAACCACGAGAATAGCTACCAGAGATGCAGGAACCGACTTAGTAAAGCGAGGCAAGAAATGGATAATTGCCATTGTTAACAATACTAGAGCCAATAACATATAAAGCTGTTCACCCTGCAACCAAGCCACATCTACGATAGACCCCTGCATAAATGTTCCATGTAGCCAGCCAGCTTCACCCGAATTGCCAAACTGACCCAATTGAGCCAAAAAGATTACGATAGCAAGCCCGTTCACAAAACCTAGCATGACAGGGTAAGGCACCATTCGAATAAATTTACCTAGTTTGAGCACCCCTGCAGTAATCTGCAATAGACCCATTAAGACTACGGTGATAAATAGGTATTCGACACCATGGTCAGCAACCAATGAAACCATCACTACCGCTAAGGCGCCGGTAGCACCACTAATCATACCCGGCCGACCACCAATACAGGCAGTAATTAAACCTACCATGAATGCCGCATACAGCCCTACCAAGGGATCTACACCGGCCACGAAAGCAAAAGCGACAGCCTCTGGCACAAGTGCTAGAGCGACGGTTAAACCGGAAAGGATGTCATTTCTAAGGGTAGCTACTTTACTAAACTGAAATTCAAACATTGACGCGTTTTCTCTTGATGACAATTATGCGGATTGGATAACAAAAATTGCTGGTAATTAATTAGTGCGACCACGACCAGAACCCCGGTTAGAATTGCCACCTGACGGCCGGTTACGGCCCGGTGAGTTGCTGCCAGGTTTTCTAGCACCTGCATAGGGAGATATCCCCTTCGAGGCGGATCTAGACGGACGATCACCACCCTCTGACCTTCTGTTACCCGAACTTACTTGGTCCTTATTGCTACCCGCACTCTGAGATTGGTTTTGTCCACCCCTCTTCAGTTTATTACCCGGCGTAGGACCTTGGCCATAGGCGGAACGGCGCTTAGCGTTAGATGAATTATTGTTATGCCGAGAGTTATCATTAGCATTAGTTTGACTGGCAAGAGGTTTACGTGGCTTCTTAACTCGTACCGGACGGTTTAACGTCGTTTCTTTGACCGTCTGCTCTGGCTCAAAGTCTTCAATTTCTTTACGCGGTATTAACTTCTGGGTGAGCCGTTCTATATCAGACAGCAAATCGACTTCATCAGCACTCACCAGAGATATGGCTTCGCCTGTCGCGCCAGCACGACCAGTTCGACCAATACGGTGCACATAATCTTCAGATACATTGGGCAAGTCAAAATTTACAACATGCGGCAATTGCTCAATGTCGAGCCCGCGAGCAGCAATGTCAGTAGCCACTAGAATCCGAATTTCTCCTGCTTTGAAACCCGCCAGAGCCTTAGTCCGAGCTCCCTGACTTTTGTTGCCATGGATCGCCGCGGCTACTATACCCTGGGACTCAAGATGCTTCGTCAGCTTGTTAGCGCCATGTTTGGTCTTCGTGAAAACCAGAGCCTGACTCCAGCTACCCTCTTTTATAAGCTTGGTTAAAAGAGGTGCTTTTTGCTTTTTATCGACGGGGTAAACCCACTGTGTCACCGTTGGAGCTGCAGCATTGCGCGGAGTGACTGAGATCTCAATCGGGTTCCTCACCAAACCTTTAGCTAACCTTCTAATATCATCAGAGAAAGTGGCTGAAAACATTAGATTCTGTCGACGTCTTGGTAATAGTGCAATAATTTTGGTTATATCGTGAATAAAGCCCATATCCAACATTCGATCTGCTTCATCTAATACCAAAATTTCTAAATTAGAAAATCTCACTGCATTTTGGCTATAGAGATCCATCAATCGGCCAGGCGTTGCCACCAAAATATCAACACCTCGGCGTAACTTCATCATCTGAGGGTTAATTTTTACCCCACCAAAAACGACTGCCGACGATAAAGGCATATGCTTGCCATAAGTAGCAACGCTTTCCCCTACCTGCGCTGCTAGCTCACGGGTTGGAGCCAATATAAGCGTCCGAACCTCATTAGCCGGGGCTCGACGCCCTTTAGATAGTATCTGCAGGATTGGCAGGGTAAAACCTGCTGTTTTACCTGTTCCTGTCTGAGCAGCTGCCATAACATCATGGCCGGCCAAAACGGCAGGTATAGCCTTCTCTTGAATAGGTGAAGGCGTATCGTAACCTTGAGTAGCAATAGCTTTTAAAAGGGGCGCGGAAAGGCCCAGAGAATTGAACGTCATAAATTTGTCTTTTGTTAGCCGCAAACCTAGGACCGGGGCTGCGACATTGAATAGGAATTCTTAGATGGTCCGAGAATGGCGCGGAGAATACAGATATTAGTGTGTAAAAGCTATTTATAACCCGATTTAACAGCAATTAACGCCTAAATCACTGGATTAAGCGTCTGCGAGTACCCTGTATGCTTCGATGACTCGTTCAGGCGCCTGCACCAGCTCTACGAGGACACCCTGTGCGGACAGAGGAAACTCATTATTTCCTTTGGGGTGAATAAAACACACGTCATGGCCAGCCGCACCAGGACGGATACCGCCAAGGGTAAAGCGAAGACCCTTAGCAGACAGCCAGCTCACAGCGGCTTCAAGGTCATCGACCCAGAGTCCGATGTGATTAAGCGCAGGCATATCGACTCTAGGCTTTTTATCGACATCAAGTGGCTGCATTAAATCCACCTCCACCGCAAAGTCACCGGAGCCCATCAAACAGATATCTTCATCAACATTTTCACTTTCACTCACGAAGGTGCTTTTATACTGAAGACCAAGCAGGCCCACCCAAAACTCATTTAGCTTAGCCTTACTATTAGAGCCAATGGCGACTTGCTGTATGCCGAGGACAGAAAATGGGCGAATTTGCTCCAAAATGGACTCCTAAAAAATAATATCGTCAGGCCAGTAAACTAGCAGGACTGATAGGTTTGTACAAATTTATCGATGAATTCACTTAACTGTTCAGCTGAGAGATTATTGATGCCCGCTGCAGCCTCCCTGCCACCACCCGTTGGAAATTGGCTACAAAGCGCACTAGCCCCTTGCTTATTGCTTAGTGGCGCCCTAACACTCACTAAATAGCCCCCATTTGACTTCTCGGTCAGCACCGCATGAGCACGATCAGGGTATCTATTGGTCAGGTCATTACTAAACACGCCGCTCACACGCCTCGCCCATGGAGTATCGGGAAGCAGATAGACAGCATTACTATTGTTGACTCTCAAGGGAGACAAGGCTTGAACTGAGGAAAAATCTTGATGATAACCAGATTCAAGTTTTTCAAAGTGCTGCTTACTATCACTAATAAAATCGACCGGGTTCTCATACTCATAAACTAGGTTATAAAGCTCTGCTGGCGGAAAGTGCAGGTCACTCAAGTCCGCACCATAACCGTTATAGTTCATATAGATGCCCAGGTTATTGAGCATTTCAACTTGCTCAGATTTGACATTACTACCTTTGAGCATGCCTTGAGCGGTATGTTTAAGATTATCTCCAAAGGTACCAACCGCGCCCCAGGCTAACCGCGCACCACGAAGATATTGATTAACTAAAAGACTCGTTGAGACATTGGGAGACTCATTGATAAGGGATATCAGCGATGATGAGGCTGGAACCTCACCCGCATCATGGTGATCAACATAAAATACGGTTGCTCCACTTTTAAGAATGCGGTCTAAATCACTGCAATTTTTGGCCATAGAGACATCAAGAACAGTCACTCGATCGCCTTCTACCGCCTGCACCTGGCTTAATAACGCTATATTTCGTTTTACACCCGTAACAAGCTCTGAATCCCTAGGCTCAACCTGTCTCAGCTGAACCAAAGCACATATACCATCAGCATCACCATTAAAAACATCAAAATCGGCCATCAGGCTAAAGCATCCTCAATTAGATCATAACTTATTGGATTTTGTACGGTCTTTGGGTGATTTGTATCACCAGGCCAAGCATACAGCATATCAAGTTCTCCGAAAAAGAGCCTTTTGACGTTAAACATAGCGAGGTGATTATATATGGCTGAGGCGCGACTAGGTGTCGGCTGCCCATGCGTAAAGGGTCTAAAAGTAAATGTTCCTCAACCAGACTTAGCTTCTCTAAATCTGGTCTTACAGGAACTTTACATTGCACTCCAAAGAGGAACACAACTCTAGGATAACAACCAACATCTAGTC
>JABILI010000034.1 GCA_018654575.1 Porticoccaceae bacterium | reverse complement strand
TCCGCCATATTAAATCGTTGAAGCCATTGTTAATGCTGGGTTTTTTTCGTTTCTGATGTAGATAAATCAGCTAGAGTTACAGTTAGAGTTACAGTTGTAATCAAAAAAGTACTCTAAATCATAGACACCCCCCCTCCCGAAAGACCTCGATTCTAGTATCTATACATCCGCCTCAAAAAAATAAACTTTCGTTTGGCACTCCTAGCGTGTACCAGTAGACTCTGTAGGACAGAATCGGAATCTTATGGATAGGAAATGAAGGCACTTTCAAACTTAGAACTGCTAAAACTCACGGATGACTTTATCTGTGAGTGGCATAACATGTGCCTTTATCAGAACAAAGCATTTAGAGGTCTAGTGCAGTCTAGCAAGGACGATGTTTATTGGCAGAATAAAACAGGTAACATCTATGTGGGCGGGTTCGGCGAAATAATGGGATGTGACGCCTTTTATGATGCACCGCAGACCGATCATGATTACTCAATCTACGAACCCCTAGAGGACCACGATTTAGTTTATTGCGGAGACTGGACAGAGTTTTATCCAAGAAAGGAGAGACTCGATGCTCGTAAGGAGTGGACGGAATCAAAAAGCAAGTTATTAGAGCATCCATTTCGTAAGCTAGTGCTTGATGAGCCTAGTGGTCATCTAAAGCGCGTTCTAACACTTCTTAATGAAACAGGTAGTACCTCAACAAAATTTAGGTACCAACTAGCTAGTACAGAAGGTCAGGAGAGTGCAGAATTTGGAGCAGAACGATTTGAGTTAGCCGTAATAATGATCTTCGCGGCGGCCATTCATGTTACTGGCCAACCTGAAAACTACTCAAATTTTGGTGTAGAAGCTGAAGTGATGCGTGTGGTTTCTCCTAGTGCCAATGTCCTCAAATATGCCAAAAAACTTCGTGATGCACTCGTTCAAGATGGCTATGCCGATGGGCCACGCGATGTCATGATGCAGAGTGATCAAGGCAAGGCGCGACTAATGAGGGAACTCAAAAGTCTGGCTGATGGAAAGTGTCTAACAGCTGGATTGGAGCCTACCAAGAACCGTAGCAAAGGGATAGTTAGGGAAATTACTATGATTGGTAAGTCTCTATTTAATATTACCAATAACCGAGGAGCCTCTGAAAGATTTTCTGCTCAAGCCATAGAGCGTATCCTTAACTTCTTATATGACATGGATGTAATCAACTGTGAGGCTCAAATAGGAGCTAGGATGATCAGCAAGAGACAGAAGTCGCTCGATGAGTCCCACACTCGCCCCTTATCATTCAATCAAGATAATCTCCCTTTCTAGCTAGGTCGGAACTCTTTTTTTAAAAACCATGATTTCGGTTCAGATCATCCTTGTGATTTGTATAAGACATGTGCGTAAGCTGACGCTCCTGATAAGACGAACTTTTAACTACTTACAGGTAACTAGCATGAAAGATATTAACGAAATCCCACGATTACTCCGCTGGAAAGAAGTCTGCAAAATCATTCCCTTTAGCCGCTCTTATGTATACGACCTAATAAGCCAAGGTAAGTTTCCCAGGGGTCAGAAAATGGTCAAAGGTGGACAGGCTGTTGGTTGGTGGGCATCAGATATTTATGACTATATGATAAGCCTCCAAGAAAAGACACGAGTAGCCCCTGATCTGACTACTCTAGATGACCAGCCTCAGCCGAATAGCCCAGATGAGTAGGGAGAACAGCGGTGACTTTGCTGTAGCTTACGACCGCGTAATAGCGATTACAGAGCAACTTGGTGCGCAGGAAGTGGCACACTATCTAATCTATTGCTGTGGACGTAAAGGCACTCTAGCTGGCACTCGTTGGAGTAAACATGCGCTAACGAGATACTTGGATATTCCTGTAAGGAAAGCATATCTTAGTGAGCAAAAACTTATAGACGCTGGCTTTGTAACCAAGGTTAAAGAAGGGAAGCATCCTAAGTTTGATATTGCGCCATCCGAAACAGGTGAGTATTTGTGGCTACCTAAAACGTTTATCACTGGAGCCGTTGATGAAAGACCTCCACTTAAACTTTTATGGCAAACAGGGAGTACTGAAATATTTCGATTAATGATGGATTACTACTGGCTAACCGATATATCTCAAGAAGGTGGTCTGTGGCAGATATGGAAAGACTATAAGTCTGAGAAAATGGGAGATCATGCTCAGTTCAATCTCATTGCCTTTAATGACACTGTTACTAGGACGGCCGATCCCTCTTTCGATGAGCGGTATGAGTCATTATGGGAGGCGTTCAATGTCATATTAGACCTAGGTTTAATCTACGAGGTGCCTTATCTGTTTACCTCTGAGGGAGAGATCGTCTTTCCTCTGATTAATCCCTTTACTCAGGAAGAGTTATCTCAGCTGACACAAGCCTTTGAAGAAAGAATGCCTGAACTGTATTTGAGTGCATCGTGTACCCATGATTATTGTTTACTTGTACCTAGGCATATGACGTCGCCTGAGGTAAAAGCCCTCTACATCCCTAAGTACCGTCCTCATAATCAACGTTATGCTGAAGCATTAGAGATGTCTGAACAGCGTATTAATCAGGGACTATGTCTATATCAAGGAGCAGATCAAGGAGGAGATCAAGGAGAATTTCAAAGAGAGATATCAAAGAGAATATCAATCTACTAACTAAGTGCGGGCATGAATACCCACACTGTATATATCTTCATAGGTAATAGAGGCATTTTGAATGAGTAACCGACGTAAAGGTAAATCAGAGCAACGTACAGTTGATTGGAATAAAATAGTGCATCCATCACTGAGGGTTAGTAATCATGGGGGTGGAAAGATTAAGCCAAAAACCTTATCCAGTGGATGTATCCTTTATGGGTATGACATGTTTACTTCTTATCGTAAAAGAGGTCTCAGGACATGACAGGCAGACCTGCATGGATACCAACTGACTCTATCTGCGAACAGGCTCGTGAAATGGCTTCTCGTGGCCTTACAGTGACTCAGATAAGTGATTGCCTAGGTATCTCTGAATCAACCTTATACGGCAAACAGAACGAGTATAAGGAGTTTATGGATGCTATAAAAAAGGGGCGCGCTGAGGGCTTAAATCAGGTCTCTAACGCACTCTTTGAAAAGGCTACCCAAGGTAATGTCACAGCAATGATTTACTATCTAAAGGTTAGAGATAGGGCGAACTGGGGTGAGAATCAGCCAGAGCCTTTGAGAGAGATACCGCCTATGCAGATTGTTGTCGACTCTAGGGCTGTACGTGGTAATAACACTCAACATCTCTGAGAATAAAGCCCACCCGTTTTAAAGGCGGACTTTACGCTCTAATCAAGTTCTGGGGTGATTATCGCCCGCGCTTCGCGGTTCTCAGTTATTGATTAGCATCGGCGCAGTTTTTGATGGCCATCAAAGCTTTCCTGTCGTTCATGCCCATCTGCCAAGTGTAAGCCGCCGTATTCGCGTCGTCGGGATAGTAAATTGGTAATGAGAGGAAGTCATTGTTGTTGGCGATACACTGCGCGAATCCCGTCTCATCCGATACTGCTTTGGAGGATGTTGAGCCTAGTACAAATGTGAAGGCCATGGCCATAAGCGATAGGATGATAATACTGAGTTTTGATGTAATTGATTTCATAACATTGCCTCATTGAGTTGATTGCTTACTTTGATTTTTACCACTTATAATTTATTCCGAAATTTACTTTGCTATCTATCTGTTCCAGACCTTCTTCTGGTTGATTGTCATAAGACCAATCCAGAGAAATTTTAGTATCCAGCTTGTCAGTTACTGGGATCGAAAGCCCAATATCAGCCGACAATTGCCTGTTTTTAGTATCTTCGGTAGAGACATTCAATTGGTGTGAGTAAGAAAGCGATGCTCTACTAAACAGTAGTTTTTGATAATCACTAGACCATGCCCAAGCAAGTCGCTCATCCGTGCCAGAATAAAACGATTTATCGCTAATCCATTTCAATCCAACGTTAGACGATAGACTGCCTTTATCGTTTTCCCAGAACTGGTAGCCCATATGACTCCCCAGAGAGATTGATTGATCAATTTGACGCTTATCATCAGCACTAAATGACGCATTGTTGTTCCAGTACCAACCATTACTGATTGACCAATCTACTCCATAGGTAATGCCATAGTCATATTCGGTTGGCTCATTGTCTTGACCAATGGCTTCGAAATTAAGTTTGGCCGTATGTCTTGCTTTACCATCCTGAAAACTAAAACCAACATCCAGTTCGAGGTTTTCACGTTCTTGGTTACCAGCAAGGTATGAACCTGATAGGCCAACATTACCCCTCAAAGATATCTTGTCGTCAGCAGTTGAGGGCAGTGTTGCTTCTGCACCTGAGTTATCAATGGACGCTACCTGACTTAAAGGGATGTTTAACCCGCCAAAACTATCAGACTTCCAGACCACATGCCTTTCTGTTTTGACTACTAAAGTACCTTTCACTGTATCGCCATTATTTAGGACGATTTGCCCGCCATGAGCAAAACCAGCGATACTAAATGTCACACCTAAAACGTACAGAAATTTTGTTATATTCATCATGGTTCTCTTTTTTTGATTTTAGAGATATACGTGATAACAACACTTAACATCATTGAGACCAAAGCCCACCCGTTTTAAGAGTGGACTTTACGCTCTAATCAAGTTCTGGGCTGATTCGCTCCCATGCTTCAGCTTTATGACTGGTTCGCGCAACTTCTCAGCTTCTTCATCTCAGTAAAGACCCAATCATTTTGTGAAGTTTCATCGTTTGATGGGCCGTTCCATGCGCTGATTTGAGCGCCACACGACGCCTGATACTGGTTCGAGCAACTTCTAAACTTGTTGAGCGAAGCAAAGAGGTACTGGATTAGCGGACCTTGATTGTCATTTGCCGCTTGGGGGCCACCGTTCCATGCGCTGATTTGAGTGCCACACGACGCCTGATACTGGTTCGCGCAACTTCTAATCGTGCTGATCCCATCCATGTTGTACTGCATTTTCTGAACGTCTTGGCCACCATACATTGAAGTTGGGGGGGAGTATTGGCTCATTTGAGCAATGCAAGCTGTGAATGCCTGACTGTCTGACTGACCATATGTGAACGCACTAACGAATAGAGATAGGATGATAATACTGAGTTTTGATGTAATTGATTTCATAACATTGCCTCATTGAGTTGTTAATCAATCATAACTGAATACCCCATCCAGTCAAATCAGGGCTAGATGTTAGAGAAGCTCTTGAGGGTCAGTCATCAAGGGGTGATATACAAAAAGATCGCTACTCTGATGCGGGCATCGACCACTCGGGTCTCGGGTTCCCAAATTCAATCAGGTTCACTAGCACGCCATCGCGATCTCTGAACAACATTTCACGGTCCTGCACTTGAGCATCCTCGCGAGCATACAAAACCATAGGCGGCGAAATTAAAAGATAACCCTCATTTCGCAACTGATTTGTAATGCCATCAATATCGTTTGTCAGGAAGACAACAGCAACGTCCCCCGTTACGATATTGGCATAAACCGACGGCGGTGATAGTGCAGTGCGATCATCACCTATAATTTCGTAGATGCCAATATTGCCTAGAAGGCTATCACCCGATTGGAGGATGACGGCTCGAAGTGCGGAACCTTGGGTTCCCATAATCTCATTAATTTCATCCCCATCAGTACGTAAATCTATGAGCACTCTCAAGCCAAGGAGATCGCGATAAAGTCGTAATGATTCGTCAAGATTACGCACAAAGATCGTCGCGCGATTCATTGGTGATACTGAAAACCCCTCTGGAATTTCTTGCCCATAGCCTGCAGTCGGAAAATTTGACACCAATACGATAAGAGCGAACAGTACGATTTTCAATTTAGATTACTCCATAAAAGATATCGATTTGGCTATCTTGGCTATCTTGGCTATTTTTGCGGTTGTATTCGGTAAAAAGTTCTATGTTCACAAATGAGTTTCCCGCATTGTTCTCTAATGATAGCTAAATAGTCAAATCAGGGCTAGATCGAGGTGAGAAGTTTCTGATGCTTATAGAAAGACTGGGTTTGCAGAGTTTTGGTGTAAAAAGAGGTTTATTTATTCCACAGACGATCTAATTATTTCCAAATCATTTGTCAAAATACTTCCAACTGCGGTATGGGATAAATCGTTTCTATCAATACCAATAATTTCCGCAATAGTATTTGCCGCATAAATTCCAGTGCAATGCCCACCCATAAATTTAGTCATACCATTATCTTTTAACCATAGACCTGTTTTATTTATTACATCATCAGACGCTTTGAATAAATGGAAGCCACCTATGGCGCCATAAACAGGCATCTTTTTTATAGATTGAAGCTTTTTTGCAGTATTTATTATTCCTGAATGACCACACCCAGACATCATTACCCATCCTTTTTGCGTAACCATTCCTAATGATTGATCATCTCTTATAATATCGGCTTCATTTTTACCATTGTTGCTGATGAATAAGCCGCTGGGACCATTATATTTTTCAATAACTCGCTCAACTGGACCAGTTGCAAATAAGCCTTTAGCAACTTCCAGATGATCTTCAATCACGATGAAAGTGATGCCCTCTTTTTCTGCTAAATTTTTGAAGGCAAGAGCATCTTCAAACCCCGCTGGCCCGACTTTAAGCCCCTCTGGAGTATACCTTTGATTGAAAAAACCTTTTGCGACATAAGCCTCTGAAAAGGCTTCACTATTTTCATTTCTATAGGTTTTTCTGAGTTTAATTAGTCCACCTGTGTGATCGGCATGAAAATGGCTGAGTACCACTTTTTCAACCTTCGATATATCCTTTTGCAACACTTTGGCATTATGTAGCACTGTATCTTCATGGAATCCTGTATCAAATAAAATCGATTCGTTTTCATTTTCATATAAGGCGGAGAAACTCCACTCACCAAATCCACCATAATTTGAGATATTTGTAGCCAAAACCGTAATTTCATATCCAGCATCGGCACTATTTGATATTCCATTATGGATTGACTGATTTTGATTTTGGGACGCAATACTCCCAGACACAAATACTAAAAAGGCGACAGCGATTAAACAAATTTTCATCATATATCTCTCCTTGATTACCTAAGCATAGCTGAATAGCCCATCCAGTCAAATCAGGGCTAGATCGCGTCACCTATGCAGATTGTTGTCGACTCTAGGGCTATAGAGGTAGCTATTTAAAGGTCTCAGATTGACTTATTTCTCTATGTATCAACTATTAAGAACAGCAGGCTTTTAATCACGTACTACTTTTCGGACACCCCCTCTTCCAACACGGAATCTCTCCAGATTGGAGGAACTGGAAATACATATATTCTTCGTTTTGCACGTACCAACGTTTCCCATCGAAAAATATTCCTTCGCTTAGCAAGAAATTTCCTATATTTTTGAACTCGCTATCTTCCATAATCCTGCTATTTCCCAAGAAACGAGAACGAAGACCTACGCCAATGTGACCTGTGAGGAATGCGCTAGTTTCATCTACCAGACGATGATTGGAATCGAATTTCAAAACATATCGCTCAATTCGTGCTTCCCATCCCAATCTAACGGTGTGTTTTGAATAGATTCCAACAAAGTACGTCATACTAACTTCAGTATCTCTGGTCACAATAGAACGTGGAGGGCCATGTTTATCGATTATAGCCGATAGTGTAGACCCCTTGATAAAGTTGGTTTGAGATGGAGTGTTGACATCGATATTACTGATCCAGCATGACGCAATTAAGATAGTTAAAAATATTAAAATTAATTTATTCATCTCATTCCCTTTATTGATTACTTAATCATAGACCTATCGCCCATCTAGTCAAATCAGGGCTAGATCGAGGTGAGAAGTTTCTGATGCTTATAAATTAGACACCCTTCATAAGTCCTTCTATTCGGTATAGACTCCAAGTCTCTCATTTAGATAAAGCGGAATTAGATATGAATAAAACCCTAATCATCCTTAATTTGATTGTTCATGCGTAAATTTCGATTATGGCTTGTTGGTTTTCTTTACTTGATTTTATCGGTCCAATCTCTTAAAGCCGCGGCTCAGCATGAAGAAAGTATCGTATTAGACTCTTTTCAAAAAAAATCGTTTGATATTAGTGTTTTGGGTGAGGGCTACGACCCTGATTTACACGTCACTTTCACGATAACTGGCGGTCCCAAGCCTCACTCTATAGTGATATCTGATAACCAAGTAGTCTTGCAAGCACCTGTTGTTTATCAATCTAAACTCACTTCAATAGAAGTTTCCCAAGGTATAAACAATCTAATTGGAGTTTTTGAGATTAGTATCTTACCCAATAATGAGCGTATTTATGGTTGGGAGTTGAGTCAAAACCCTGAGCTAACGGATGAGCTTGAAACGGATTATTACGCTAGCTTTGGTTTTCCACAAGCTGTTTTACATCGCGCCGACCTATGGTCTGGTAAGTATTGTTATCCAACGATAGAGCAATGTTATGAAGGGGAGAATGAACCTTTTGGTATCACTCAACCAGGTTTCGGAGTAGGCGATTTTAATGGGGATGGGCATCAAGATGCGTTTACAATTGTAGGATTCACACCACGGCATCTGACGGCCCCCTTGATTAAGTTTATGATTAATGATGGGGCTGGCAAGTTGATTGAAAAATCTGGTTTTATGCCAGATGAGCTTGCAGCGGTTGGGCCTTATCGTCATGCAATAGCAGATTTCAACCAAGATGGCTCAGATGACATAGTGTTTTGTACGACAAAAACTACCCTCGGTGATGACTATCTCTACGATAATAACGTCTGGACCCCTCATTTATTAATAATGTCATCAGCTAACGGTGGCATGAGAGATGCTACTGACTCTATTGATTACCCTTCAGATAACCTAAAGCGGGCAGGCTGCCACGATGCTTCTAGTGGTGATTTTAATAATGATGGTTGGGATGACTTTTTTATTGGCGGAATTCCCTTTCGCAATGATGGCAATGGGAATTTCACCGCTTTTTCTGTTGGCCCTAATGGTTATGGTGGCCCAATGTCATCGCTTATGGTGGATATTAATAGGGATGGATTTGACGATTTTATTTGGCTTCTGGGTGATCCCTTAACCGACGTATCGACAGAATTCGATTCAGGTGGCTTTGTTTTATTAAGTGATGGTCTAGGAGATCCCAGTTCTTGGTCTAGACAATACCTACCTCATGGGTATTTTGGCAAAGATAACTCAAAGATGAATCATGCGGTTGCGGGTGATCTTGATGGAGATGGATTTCCAGAGATCATAGTGGGTGGGACTCGCGTTGATCCTTACTATTATGGGAGAACTATTCAAATTCTAAAAAATCTTGGTGGGACAGGGTTTAGAGATGTTACCCAAGACTACTTGGCCTCGCAGTCTAGAGAAAACCCACCACTAAGTGGTGGCGGTGGTGAGGGGATGGTTTTTCTAGATGATTGGGATGGTGATGGTGATCTGGACATTATTGACAATTACACACCTACAAATGGCGCATTGACGCCTCCTGGCGTTAGTATTTTTATCAACCGATTGGATAGTCACGGTGATTTTGTCGAGAACGAACATGTCATTTTCCCTGCGGCCATTAGCGGTTATAGGCTACACGCAAGTAAGCCTAATGATAATCAGACACACATACCCACGAGAAGTGGTGTTCCTATAGATTTGGATGGTAAAGGTCTAATTGATTTCTTGGTGGGAGCCTCAAGTCTTCGTTTGCCCGACACATATACAGGTGCCGCTAGAGCAGTCTATTCGCTTATCGCAAAGGAGTCCGTCTATGACCTAGATAATGATGGGCTACTTGAGCCTAATGATCCAGACGATGACAACGATGGAGTCAATGACGAATTAGATGCTTTTCCTCGGCTGGCGTCGGAATCGGCAGACACAGACCTTGATGGGATAGGTAATAATTCTGACCT
>JABILI010000076.1 GCA_018654575.1 Porticoccaceae bacterium | reverse complement strand
AACCACTAGACGCACCGCACGAAACATCTCAGCCTGTAGTCTACCTAAATCGCCCAGAGGGTCGTCCTGATACATGCCCATGTCCTCGGCGGCAATTCTCTCTGAATACAGCGCCCAACCCTCTGAGTAAGCACTAAAGGGGCTCACCTTGCGTAAAAATGGAACATTTTCGATCAACTGCGAGGCAGATAGCTGGAAATGATGGCCTGGGGAACCTTCATGATACATAAGCGTTGGTAGTGTCCAGCGGGGATTATCTCTGGTGTCCTTTTGGTTGATATAGAAACGGCCTGGCGCAGACCCGTCAAATGCAGGTGGATTATAATAGCCCCCAGGCGCCGAATCCTGAGAGTATTCTGGCACTCTAACAATTTCCAATGGTTGCGGTGGTATGGTGATGAAGTAATCAGCCACCTTAGCCATAAGTTGGTCATTGACCTCATTTAGGTAAGCGATCTGCTCAATACGTCCTTCGTCAGTATTAGGGAAGTTGTGCTCCGGCAGTTCCATCAGGTAGCGAATTCTCGACACAATGGAGTCCTCGACCAATCCTTGATTGACCAAAATAGTTTCCATCTCCAATTCAATGCGTGTGACCTCTGATAGACCAATTTGATGGATTTCATCCGCGGTTAAAGTTGTGGAGTTGCTTGAACGCAATGCAGATCGATAGATCTCTTCACCTTGGGGTAGGCGCCAAATGCCCGCATCATGATTACTTATCGTTAAAAGCTCTTCAAATAACGCGATCATCTCAGCATATTGGGGTAATACCTTGCTTTCAACGACCTCTGCAGCTTGTTGCGACAGCTCTACCTTTCGCTCTTCAGTAATATCATCAACGTCTTTAATCTTGTCTGCTAAAGTCGTGATCAGTGGGTTTTCTTGAGCACCTTCCTCAGAAAAGGAGCGCATACCCATCAGCGCTTTTTCGATAACAAAATCTGGGGGCACGGTGCCATTATCGCGGTCATTCACCACCTGAACTTTGACTTCAGCGATCACTCGAGCAAACTCATGAAGACGGGAAATATAGCGCTGAAAGCTTTTTTCGTCCTCAATAATATGGCGATCTGTTAAGAACTGCGGCAAGTTGACCATTGGGCCGGAAATTTGATTGACCCGATAACCACCATATTCAAACTCGCTTTGGCGAATAATATCATCGAAGAACCAAGCAACAATTTCCCAGCTTAAAAGTTCCTGTCCTTCTAGCCCTTCAGGACCATAGTTATCGAGCCCTGCTCGACTCTGGCGCAAAAATTCAAGCATCTCTAATTCTGATTGTTTGTCGTAATCGCCCAATTTATCGCTGTGAAAATCTAAAGGAGAATTATCAACTAAGCCTAAAGAAGTGAGTAACTCTGGTGAGCGAAATAACATTTGAATCGAGACTTTGTTAACATAATTATTCACGCCGACCGGCGAGCCCCAAAACCAGACATACAAACCAAGAACCGCTACCACAATCAGTGATAGGGCATATTTAAGAATTCTTTTGAACAAATTCATGGTGTTAGTACTCCATAGTCATTATTAGGTATTATTTATTCTTATTAGACGCATCGCTAGGCAGTATCAGATTCAACCCTACAGTAGAACTAATCTAATGCTCCATTATTATAAGTCTGAGCCCTTTTAGGTTAATCTATAACAATCAATCTATGCAGATTTTCCTATAAGGCTTTAGTCTTTATCAGCTCAAATAACTGATCTACATCGCCTTTACACTGTTTTAACTCGGCGCGAGTGACCAGCAGAGAATATTGTGAGTCACAGATCACTACAATGCAGGGAGCAGAGCTTTTAAACGACTGAAGATCAGGCCCTAACTCATCAAGATGCAGGTTATCAAAGGGGATACCCAAAGCCTGCCGAGCATCGCGAAAATCAGTCTTTCCTTTAAGTGGTCCATGAGTGATATCACAGAGAGCGCAGTCTGAATAACCTGTTAATTTGCCGAATAAATACGCCAACTCGCCAAAAAAAGAGCCGTTTGCATTATAGATGCCGACCAATTTATCAATCACAATTAACGGCGTCCTTGCGTGTAGTTAATCTGTAAGTGTAAACGACTTTTCTAGTCAACCATGGCCATTTTAGGAGCGGGAAACCCATTAAAGTCGCAGGCACAGGTCGTGCAATAGGCGCCCAAATTGGTAATAAACACCATATCCTCTACTTCCATGTTTGAGGGAAGGCTATGCTCACCTACCACATCAATAGAGTCGCAGGTCGGGCCTGCAATAGTCCACAAACTAGATTCCCCGGTGCGCTGGCTCACGATATTTGATGGAAAACCTTCAGCCAACTCCATTAATCCACCATAGGTGCCTGTATCAAGATATAACCAACGTTTTTCATCTCGTGTTGCGATACCGACTACCTGAGTTACCAAGCAGCCTGCCGAACCGACTAAAAAGCGACCTGGCTCAGCCATTATCTGAATTGACTCAGGAATAGTCTCTAGCGCTGTATTAATGGCCATGCCAATTTCTTCTATAGCAGGTTCAGCGCCCGTAAACTGGACAGGATAACCTCCCCCAAGATTCAATAACTCTGGTGTCCAGCCATTCGCTTCAAGTTGACTGAAAATATTTTTTGCGGCCTGAATCCCTTCGATCCAATTATTAATATTGGCGCACTGTGAGCCAACATGGAAAGTGACTCCGGTAATCTGCATACCGACACTTTTTGCGGCTTCAATAATTGCAGTAATGCCCGATAAACTCGCACCAAACTTACCTGCCAGTGGCCAGACGGAGCCTTCATTGCTCACTTCCGTGCGCACATATAGCTTAGCGTCGGTTTTAATGGCGGCTATCTTCAACACCTCTTCTGGCGTATCGACAACAAACCATTGGATACCCGCTGCTGCTGCCTGTCGAATAGACGCCGGTGATTTTATCGGATTAGAGTAAAAAACCGTTTCCAAATTTGCACCCAGATCAACCATAGCTTGCAGCTCTGCTGATGAGGCAATTTCAAAACAACACCCCTCTTCTTTAAATATTTGAAGGATATTGGCATCAGGATTCGCTTTCACGGCAAAATGTGGTCGCACTCTCGGCATGGCAGCAATAAAACTTCGAGCATTGCCTCGTAGTCGCTGCTCAGACACAGCCAAGACCGGATCGGTATAGTTTTCAGTGCAAGGTGTACTAAAGACTATCTGCTCTCGAGTATCCTTCTCAAGCATCGTCCGCTGATTAGTTGCCAATACCGTATCCATTTGCTCAATCGCCAATTCCATCTTATTTTTCCTTTTGCAAAAGTCTTTAGATATGATCATTTTACGATGATAAACTGTCAATTTGTATTGCCAAAGCTGTAAATATGTTTATTATTACTTATCTTTTTGTAACATTTTGGATCATATTGCTATGAAAAACCAACAAGCCCTTATTAATCTATTGCTAGAAAATAGCCGACGTCCTGTTTCTGATTTAGCCAAGCAATTAGGCCTGAGCCGCGCAACGGTGCAGCAAGCCATGGAGCGTCTTGAGCGCACTGGTGTAATCCAGGGTTATACCGTAAAAATTAACCCTCATTATGAGCAACGCAGAGTCAGCGCTTACATTATGATTTCAGTCATATCCCAAAAAACATCCAACATAGTCCAGCAGATTCACAAACACCCCCAATTGGATATGTTGTGTACTATTAGCGGTCAGTATGATCTGATGGCGATGGTGACAGAGTCGACGACTGAAGCATTAGATAGAGCGATTGATGCGATTGCAGCTCTGGATGGTGTTGAGAAAACATTAAGCCATATTGTATTATCAAGAAAAAAGGATCGAGCGAGTTGACATCAACTGCCACTCTAAAATAATAATTACTGAAGACCCCAAAATGACCGAATCAAGCCAAACACCCAAGAAACCAAGTCTTGTTGATGCTCTTATCCCTGTAGTTTTTTTAATAACTATGCTTTTTTCATCAGTGTTTATCTTTGACGACCCATCAGGAACTAACCAAGTAATATTAATTCTCGCGGCCGCTGTTGCTGCGCTAATTGGTATTAAAAATGGTCATACCTGGCGCGAAATTGAGGGTGGTATGATCGACACCATCAAAACGTCGCTTCAGGCAATACTAATCCTATTAATGGTAGGGTCATTGATTGGCACCTGGATTCTTGCCGGCACCGTTCCCACCATGATTTACTATGGCGTCCAGATAATGTCGCCGGACTATTTTTATGTCACTGCTTGTTTAGTGTGCGCATTGCTTGGTTTTAGTATTGGTAGTTCGTGGACTGTCGCTGGGACCCTTGGCATCGGTTTGATAGGTATAGCCGCAGCATTGGACTTATCGCTAGGCGTCAGTGCCGGCGCTATTATCTCCGGCGCCTACTTTGGCGACAAGCTCTCCCCTCTTTCTGACTCCACAAATTTAGCGGCGGCCGTTACCAGTAACGATCTGTTTGATCACATACAACATATGCTCTGGACTACTGTTCCTGCTTTTTTAATTGCGTTGATTATTTATCTCTTTATGGGCCTAGGTAGTAGCTCAAGTGTCGTTATAGAAGATATTGTTAACTTGCAAAATGCAATGAGAGAATCCTTTCACATAAATCCCTTTATGCTAATACCTCTTTTATTGTTGCTCGGTATGGCTATAAAAAAGTTACCTGCTTTATCAACCTTGATATGCGGAACGGTTGCAGGCTGTATTTTTGCGCTTCTTTTTCAATGGGACTCTGTAGTCGCCCTAGCAGACGACGCTAGCCTAAACCCATTCGCGTCGGCCTTCAAAGGCTTGTTGACCGCGATGTTTGCAGGCTTTACCTCAGTTACGGACAACCCGAATTTAGATGAACTGCTATCGAAAGGTGGAATGAAGAGCATGCTCGGAACAGTTGGATTGATTGTTAACGCCATGGCTTTTGGCGGCGCTATGGCACGAACAGGCTTGTTAGCTCGGCTGGTTCAGGCTGTACTCAGCAAAGTTAAATCTACGGGAGGCCTAATTGCCGCCACTGTTGGTACCTGCATAGGCACTAATATTCTGGCCGCCGATCAATATTTGTCAATTGTTCTTCCAGGACAGATGTTTATTGAGCCCTATAAAGAACGTAAACTAAAGTCCATTAATCTCTCTCGAACCTTAGAGGATTCAGGCACTCTAACCTCTGCATTGGTGCCCTGGAATACCTGTGGCGCATATATGACTGCTACCTTAGGTGTAAGTACTTTTTACTATGCACCTTTCGCGTTCTTCAATCTACTCTGCCCTATCATTGCGATCATTTATGGTTACTTTCTGATTGCAGTACCTAGCCTTGATGAGCCAACAAATAACCCTGCAGACTGACACTCAGAGCTTAGTTTATGGGACGAATACAGAATTTAGTCTTATCAGCCTTTTTACTGACGGTATCGGCCGGTTCTCTTAGTAGTGAACAGTCTTTTGATGGCCAGCGAGCCATGCAACACATAGCCACCCAACTGGCTCATGGCCCACGTGAACCAGGTGATGCTATCGCCAAACAAAAAACGCTTCTCTATATCCAACAAACGTTACAGACCTATACCGATCAGGTGGCTGTTCAGCAATTTGAAGCTCATGGTTTGAAGGGTATTAACGTTTGGGCCAGCTTTGTGAATAAGCAAAGAAAAGCAAACGCAGGCCGCATAATGCTAGGAGCTCACTGGGACACCCGACCTAGGTCAGACCAAGAAGAGAGTCTCGCTAAACAAAAGATCCCTACTCCCGGCGCCAATGACGGTGCATCCGGTGTT
>JABILI010000100.1 GCA_018654575.1 Porticoccaceae bacterium | reverse complement strand
GGTTTAATCACCAATATCGGCTTTCTCTACAATATCGCCACCAGCAATGCGTTTAGAGCCGCAGATGTGGATACTGGCTTCATCGAAGAACATGAAGAAGAGATATTCCGCAAGCGTGAGCAGGATATTAGTTATGCTGCCCCACTGGTAACAGCGGCCATACTTAAATTGCGCACGCAAAAGGCGTTGATTGATGCGCATCAATCAAACGAATCCAATTCTCCTTGGCATTTAACCAGCAACTGGGGAATGGCCCAGCAAAAGATCAGGACTCAAGTACAGCAAACTATTATTGATGAAACGCCTAACCCTCAAACGAGTCTAGACAAGGTTACGATAGTCGATAGGGGTGCAAGCTTTGACCTGTTTACGCCGCAGGGCTTTTTTCATTGCGCTGAAGTACAACCAGATTTGGGCTTGGATGGTCAAGATGCCGATAGCGGTAGTCTCAAAGCGCCGATGAACGGCACCATAGTGGCCTCACTTGTTAATGTCGGGGAACATGTCAGTAAAGGCGAGGTTTTAATGGTGATGGAAGCGATGAAAATGGAGCATGCAATAACCGCCCCTAATGATGGCATGGTCATAGAGTTCTATTTTCAGCCTGGTGACCTTGTCGACGGCGGTGCAGAGTTATTAGCGTTTGAGGTTAACAATACATGAGCTATCCTAGCAAAGTCAGAATAGTTGAAGTCGGCCCACGTGACGGCCTACAAAACGAAAAAACAATCGTTGATGTAAGTACCAAAGTTAAGCTAATTACACAGCTTCGCGAGGCTGGCCTAACCTACATCGAGGCCGGAAGTTTTGTCAGCCCTAAATGGGTTCCGCAGATGGCAGGTAGCCATGAAGTATTTGCGGCGCTCGCGATGCAACCCTCTAACAACTCATCCATCACCTATGCTGCTCTGACCCCTAATATGAAGGGATTGGAGCGGGCGATCACCAGCGGAGTCAAAGAGGTAGCTGTCTTTGCCGCCGCTTCAGAGAGCTTTAGTCAGAAAAATATTAATTGCTCCATTGCCGAAAGTCTTACGCGTTTTATGCCGGTTATAGCGAAAGCTAAAGCTGAAAATATCAGCGTACGCGGTTATGTTTCCTGTGTATTAGGATGCCCCTATGAAGGCTCAGTTAGTGTTGCGCAAGTCGATGAAGTGACTCAACAGCTTTTGGAGATGGGCTGCTATGAGATCTCTCTGGGTGACACCATCGGTGTCGGCACCCCAGCGTCTACCTCAGCCCTTTTGAATAAATTATTAGGCAGTATTCCCGCTGGCAATCTTGCTATGCATATGCATGACACCTATGGTCAGGCCCTAGCAAATATTTTGATCGCCTTGCGGATGGGGATTTCGGTGATTGATAGCTCGATTGCAGGTTTAGGCGGCTGCCCCTACGCCAATGGCGCCTCTGGTAATGTTGCCACCGAAGATCTAGTCTATATGCTTACTGGTTTAGGCATTGACCACGGTGTCGATCTGGATAAATTAATTATTGCCGGCAACAGTATCGTGGCGAAGCTTAACCGAGCCAATGGCTCCAAGGTTGCTTGCGCCCTTTCACCTGAAGCATAAATCAAACTTCTTGCCGAATGGACGTTAGTATATAGTCAACGATAAATTAGTCATCGCCGAGGAGTTTTAATGCGCATTTTTCCAGGTTATTTAGGGGTTATATTTTCAGGGGCATTAGCAGTTGCCAGCCCACTCTTTTTACAAAATATTGCCGCTGCAACTCTAAACATAGAAGACGGCGACAAGGCTATATTAATTGAAGGGTCAGGCGTATATCACCGTACAATATCCACACAAAAATCTATAGCTCAGCAATTTTTTGACCAAGGCTTGCGTTACGCTTGGGGCTTCTATTTCCCAGAATCTATCGCGTCATATCAACAAGCTGCGCTGCATGACCCTAACCATCCTATGATCTATTGGGGTATGGCACATGCTATGGGGCCAAACCCCAATAGTCGCTACGGCGGAATGCCGGATGATCCGAAGCGCGAGGGATTAAAGGCCATTAACAAAGCCCTCAGCCTAATCGACAATGCCTTGCCTATTGAGCGTGAAATGATCAATGCACTGCATATCTTGTATGATCAAGACTCAATAGCTGACAGCCATCAGCGTGATCTTGCTTACATGAGAGCCACCAGAGCACTGCAAAAAAAATACTCCAACGATCCCGACATAGCCTCTCTGTATGCTGCCTCGTTTATGAACATAGGCCGCTGGAATTATTGGAACCATGATGGGTCTCCCGTCGGTGATACCGGTAAGATTGCGGCAGTGCTCGAGAGCGCCCTCGCCTCTCGACCTGATCATCCCGGTGCCAACCATCTTTACATCCATTTGATGGAGGCTTCCAGAGAGCCTGAACGCGCCCTAGCATCTGCTGATCGATTGGCCGCAACCATGCCAATGGCTGGGCATATCGTGCACATGCCATCACATATTTATGTTCGCGTTGGTCAGTTTGATAAAGCTGTGGCCAGCAATGTACGCTCCCAAGAGGTTGATAAAGAATTCCTCGAAATATGGGGAGATCGCCCACTGCCAAACCTGGGTACTTACCCTCTTTCAGCTAAAATTCATGCACCCCATGCAATCGATTTTATTAAATATGCCGCGTCCTTCCAAGGTGACTATGCGGCAGCCATCGATGCCGCTAAAAAACTGGTTGTTAATATCAATTCGGATGATCTAAAAAATAGTAGAAACCAGAAGCGTCTATCAGGAGTGTGTCTGGTAAATAAGATGTTCGGCCACTGGGAAGAGATTTTGGATAGTCAGCCAACTGCGTCAGGCACGCCCTACCTTGATGGAATATGGAGCTATTGCCTCGGCGGTGCCTATACCGCTAAAGGCGACCTAATCTCAGCGCGTCGAGAACTTGGCAAAATCTGGCAAATCACTTCCCTAAAAAATGTCGACCAATATCGTGTTGGCCCGACCCCCGTGTCGTCGCTACTCAAACTTGCCGCCTTAGGACTATCTGGAGAAATCAAACAAGCCAGTGGTGCTATGAGTGAAGCGATTGCAGATTATCAGGCAGCAGTGGAGTTGGAAGATAAAAATGGTTACATTGAGCCACCTGACTGGCCTCAGCCGATGCGACATTATCTTGGAGCCGCATTCCTTAAAGCGGGTCGCGCAGCAGAAGCGGAGACTGTTTATCGTCAGGATTTAGAGTGGCATCAAAACAATGGCTGGGCTCTTTTTGGTCTATGGCAAAGTCTAGCGGCCCAAGGTAAAGCGCTAGAGGCAGAGGAAACCTTCGAAGCCTATAAGCATGCCTGGCGAGATGCTGACACTAAACTATCAGGTTCGCGATTCTAGGCTTTCCTAGTTATTGAGTGACGCTTACTTAATCAACCATTGCTGTCTATAATGCGGGTCTTTCACATCTTTTGGGAGTAGCTATCTTGACCGCCTTTCGCCCCTGTATTGATCTTCATCAAGGCAAGGTAAAGCAAATAGTTGGTGGCAGTCTTTCCGACTCCGGCGCCAAGGCTAATTTTGTCAGCGATCATGGCTCTGGTTACTACGCGGAACTGTATAAAAATACCGGCCTCCAGGGTGGGCACTTAATATCCTTAGGGCAAAATAATCAACAGTCAGTGCTTGATGCGCTCACCTCATATCCAAAAGGATTACAATTTGGCGGCGGAGTCAATTTGGATAATGCACTCAATTATCTCAATGCCGGCGCATCGAAAGTCATCGTTACGTCTTATATATTTGAGGGCAACCAATTTTCCTGGGAAAAACTATCGGATATCAGTGCCCTAGTTGGCCCTGAAAATTTAGTCCTTGACCTAAGCTGCAAAAAAACCAATCAGGGTTGGATGGTGGCTACCAATCGCTGGCAGACCATTACCAATGTTAAAATTGATGCGCCCTTAATTGGACTGCTGCAGCCTTACTGTGCTGAATTCTTGATCCACAGTGCTGATGTTGAAGGGCTTCAAGCGGGTATTGATGACGATTTGGTTAGTGCATTAGGGCAAATCGTTTCTATCCCAACGACCTATGCCGGTGGTGCCACCTCGCTACGGGACTTAGATAGAGTAAAAGAGCTTTCAGCGGGCAAGGTAGATTTGACCATAGGCAGTGCCTTGGACATCTTTGGTGGATCAGGGGTTACGTTGGACGAGTGCGTGAAGTGGAACCAACAAAATAACGCTGAGATTGGCGACACTCTTGTCTGAGATTACCTAGACGGCATTGGTAATAGACAAGAACTGGCGACTTATCTTTATAATAAGGTGCAATCTTTAGCTTAAGGCGCAACCTAGATAAACTGTAAAACCAAAACAATCCCACCAACCAGTACTAACGAATAGAGAAATATCTTCCAAAGAGAGAAACTTCTCTTCGTCCAGTCAATACGATCATCTCGATCAGTTTGCTTAGACGACGCTTTAAATCGCCCTAAGTATAAAAAGATAGCTAATGAAATGACCGCCATCGACCCAAATATGAGCGTATTAGCATCCACTAGCGACTTCTCAATTTAGCGAGTAGTCGCAACATTTCAAGATAAAGCCATATCAGGGTAACCATCAACGAAAATGCGCCAAACCATTCCATATATTTAGGCGCACCCATCTCAGAGCCCTGCTCGATAAAATCAAAATCTAACACCAGGTTCAAGGCTGCAATAGCCACCACAAACAAACTAAACCCAATGCCAAACAAGCCGTTAGAGTGAATAAAGCCAATGCCACCAGAACCAAACATATTCATGGCCATGCTGACCAAATATAGCAACGCAATACCCATAGTGGCCGACGTGATCATCAACCGAAAGTTTTCGGTCGGCTTGACGATACCCGTTTTATAGAGGAACAGCAGTGACGCTAAGGTCCCCAAGGTAAGGCCAACCGCTTGAATTACAATCCCAGGATATTGTGCTTCAAAAATACCGGAAATTGCTCCAAGAAAAAGTCCTTCAGCCAAGGCATAAATAGGCGCAGTAGTACCCGCCCATTGTTTTTTAAATATGGTTATCAGCGCAAAGATAAAACCAACAATGGCACCACCTATTGCAATGGGCATAACGGCACCAGCACCACCTTCAAAGAATAAGTTCCACGTGTACGTTGCAGACAAAACAACCAATGCCAACAAAATGCCCGTTTTGTTAACCGTTCCTTGCAGCGTCATCGTGGCTGAATCCATGGACTGAATGCCGCCGGATGAGGAAGTCCCTCGCGCACTCTGACTAAAGGTGTCAGCTTTGAGAGCTGGATTGCCTGAACGACCAAACATATTTAGCGCTTTGTGATTGGACATAACCTAACCTTAAAATGTAATTAAAATGGGCCGCAGTGGATAGTCATAGGTACCCATTGCTTAGGCTTCAAGTGTATCAAATATAACGGTAAGCAACAGTGCTGATAGCATCATGACTCACTAAGTCACGCCGAGACAAGTTATTAGTAATATACTAAATTTTTGCTGAGCGCTAAACACAACGTTATATCTGGCCTACAGAGCGATTACTCAAATACTATGGCAGGCTTAAACAACGTGTCAAAGGAGCTGCGTCAAAGAGGTATTAGCTATGATTTCTTAACTGAGCGGTCCAGAGTTCAAAGTAATGTCCTTTGCGCGCCAATAATTGGCGGTGTGAACCCTGCTCAACCATGGAGCCCCGGTCTAAAACGACAATTCTATCGGAATCAATAACTGTTGAAAGACGATGTGCAATAACCATGCTCGTATGACCCTGCGAAATTTCCTGTAACGCAGACAATATTGAACGCTCAGATTTACTGTCCAGAGATGATGTCGCTTCATCAAAAACTAAAATGGGCGGTCTCTTAAGAATGGTTCTCGCAATAGCCACTCGCTGCTTCTCGCCACCGGAAAGTTTTAGCCCTCTTTCACCTACCAGCGTGTCAGAACCTTGCGGCAATTGAGCAATAAAACCGTCGAGATGTGCAAGTCTTATAGCCTGTAGAACCTCTTCATCCGCCGCCTGAGGGTTGCCATAGCGAATATTTTCAAAGATGCTTTGATTAAATAGAACGGTGTCTTGAGGCACTATACCAATTGCGTTACGTAGGCTCTGTTGACTGACCCTACTAAGATCCTGACCATCGATAAAGATACTGCCTGCATTAGGGTCATAGAAACGAAATAGCAGTTTAACTAAGGTGGACTTACCTGCACCACTAGCGCCAACGATAGCAACCTTCTCACCAGCCTGAATAGTAAAGCTAAGATTTTTAATTATTGCACGGTCTTCTCTATAGTGAAATGAGACGTCATTAAAACTGATAGCACCCTGAGTGATGACTAACTCAGGAGCACCTGCAATGTCCTCGACACCAGATGAGAGATCCAGAAGAGCAAACATATTTTCGATATTAGCCATTGACCCCTTAATTTCTCGGTAGACAAACCCGAGAAAATTAAGCGGTATAAATATCTGCATCATGAATGCATTGATTAATACAAAATCACCTAGCGTCATACTGCCTTGAACCACTCGCTCGGCTGCCAACCACATCATCGACGTCATGGCCGCCGATATAATAAACCCCTGCCCAGCATTTAAACCTAATAAGGAAAGTCGATTTCTGCGTTTTGCCTCTTCCCAGTCAGCTAAGGACTTGTCATATCGATTAGCCTCGTACTCTTCATTAGTGAAGTATTTAACCGTTTCATAATTCAATAAACTATCTATCGAGATGGTACTTGACGCAGAGTCTGCTCGCGCAGCTTCGCGAACAAACTTCGTTCGCCAATCGGTAGTCATCATCGAAAAAACAATATATATAACGACCGCCAACATAGTGATTGCCGCGAAGGCAACACCATAATTGAAGAACAACAGCCCTATGACCAGGAGTATTTCAATCAAAGTGGGCGCTATGTTAAATACAAAAAAGCGCATTAAAAAACTAATGCCATTGATGCCCCGCTCGATATCTCGAGATAAACCACCGGTGCGACGATTAAGGTGGAAATCTAAATCAAGGCTATGGACGTGTTTAAAAATCTTCAGTCCAATTTTACTCATTGCTCTTTCTGTCACGCGGCCAAAGACTGTATCTCTTATCTCGCCAAGAAGAATCATAGAGAATCGAGCGAAACCATAGGCCAGCACTAATCCCACAGGGACTAGTATCAAACCGTTGACCCCTTTCTCACTCAGCGTATCCACTATATTTTTGAGTAAAAATGGCCCTGAAACACTAGCGGCTTTTGACAACATCAAACAGCCAAAAGCAAAGGCTATGCGCGATTTATATTCAATCAAGTAAGGCCAAACGAATCGAAAAACCTTCCAGTTAATTTTTTGTTCGGCATTGTCAGGGTAGTCATTGGATCGCATAGATCGTCTCACCTAAAAAGGAGCTAGTGCTCACAGACCGGAAGTATAAAGTGGCATTGGCTTTGCTCCAAAGGATTTAGTCAGTTTCAATCTTTATTTGGATCAGAACACTGAATTACAGACTAACCTCGCCGGTAGGTGTATAACGAGTAGTCCTGTCGGATATTGTCGCTGACACTTGAACAGTAAGAATGGGTATTGGATAATCGAACGACAACAATAATAAATTGCATGTCAGCTGTCTCTCGGAATACAGACTCGAATACGGATGGTCCGAACACGCACAATGAGGTCAGTGTCATGAATCGACGGTCGGCTATTTTCGCTCTCTTAACCGCAGGGTTAGCTTGGGGCACGACCGGGATTTATGTCCGCGTACTTGGACTACGAGGATTTTCATCCTTTGAACTCTTAGGATTACGTCTTTTAGTCGTATTTATGATATTGATACCCATTCTATTATTACTACACCTGCGCCAATCAGCGCAAGTGCTCCCGCTGACTATGACACAACGAAAAACTGCGCTAACAATCAGTTTTCTGATGTTATTTTATTATTTGGGTGCCATTGTGGCGATTCAGCACTTACCCTTAGTGATGGCGGTACTACTTTTTGGCTCATCACCCCTCATTGCATGGGCACTGAACCTGATCTTGGAGAAACGCTTGCCTGTTGGTAAGGAGTTGACTCAGAGTCTGGGGGTATTATTGGGAATGACGGGCTTGGTCGGCCTGGCGCTAAGTCAGCATCCAGGTTCTGGAGCCCCAGAGAACGCAATTCCTATCATAGGTTACTTGGGTGGGATTACTGCAGCGGTAGTGACCGTTGTCAATGCGCAGATTTTGCGACGGTCCGGTGAGCAGGCGCCTTCATCATTGAGTATTTCAATGCTAACAGCACTATTAGGAACGCTGCTCGCACCACTATTATTCATCGATTCAGTTGACTTATTTGCTAAAATTCACGAGAGCTGGGGTGCACTACTTGGCTTCGGAGCTCTAGCGACATTAATACCTGGTTTTGCTATTGCTCACGCCGGGTCAAGGCTACCAGCTACAGCCACATCGACAGTGACAATCCAGCTCCAAGTTTGGACTATTATTCTCGGCTGGATCATTTTAAATGAGACGTTATCTGGCGTTCAAGTTGCGGCAGCACTAGTGGTCATGCTGGGTACCGGGTTCTGTTTAGTGTATCCAGAGCCACATGACACTGAGCCTTTGTGATAAATTTAGTGGGCTATTATCTGGTTTTAAGTTAATTTTAAGGACATATTGAATGACAAGAAATTTACAGAGTTACGATTATATTATTGTAGGCGCCGGTTCTGCCGGAGCTATCGTAGCTTCACGCCTGAGCGAAGACCCTAAAACGTCGGTGTTGCTGATTGAATGTGGCGGCCGTGACAGCAGTGTATTTATACGCATGCCCTCAGCGCTAGGCGTTCCGATGAATACGAGAAAATATAATTGGGGGTTTGAATCTGCCCCTGAACCTTATCTAGATAATCGACGGATGAATTGCCCTCGAGGCAAAGTACTTGGAGGCTCTTCATCGATCAACGGTATGGTTTATGTAAGAGGCCACGCGCTTGACTTTAACGAATGGGAATCCCATGGCGCTACCGGATGGAATTACCAAAACTGTTTGCCCTACTTTAAAAAATTAGAGGCTCATCAATGTATTGCCAGTGCATACGCAGGTAGTAGCGGTCCGGTTGTTATTAGTGGAGGCAATAATATGCGTAACCCTTTGTATCGCGCATTTATTGATGCCGGTGTACAGGCAGGTTACTCAGAAACAGACGATTATAATGGTCATCGCCAAGAAGGGTTCGGCCAAAAATTCATGAATGTTGATGGTGGCGTGCGAGCCTCTACCGGTTACGCCTACCTAAAACATACAAAAAGGCGCCCTAATCTAACGATTTTAAAGCATGCCTTAGTGACACGAATAATCTTTGATGGTAAAACCGCAACAGGCGTTCAATGTGAAGTAGACGGCCAGACTAAGATATTCAGTGCGCAACAAGAAGTAATTCTCTGCGCTGGTTCCATCGGGTCACCGCAGTTATTGCAGGTGTCTGGCATTGGCCCTCGAGAAACCTTAGCGGCGGCTGGCATAGATCTTGTTCATGAATTACCCGGGGTTGGAGAGAATCTGCAAGATCACTTGGAATTCAATTTTCAATATCGCTGTAAACAACCTATTACGCTTAACAGTGAGTTAGGTTTATTTAAAAAGGCCCTAATTGGAGCAAGATGGTTGTTGTTTAAATCTGGTTTAGGACGCACGAATCATTTTGAATCATGCGCGTTTATTCGATCTAGGGCCGGTGTTCAATGGCCTGATATACAGTATCATTTCTTGCCGGGAGCTATTAGTTACGATGGGGCCGTTGCCTTCAAGGGGCACGGGTTTCAAGTTCATGCGGGACACAACAAACCTACTAGTCGAGGTCATGTGCAGGTCGTTTCGGGGGATGTTAAACAGCATCCTAAAATACAATTTAACTATTTAGCCACCGAAGAAGATAAGCAAGGCTTTCGCGACTGCGTTCATCTAACGCGAGAAATCATGCGCCAACCTGCAATGGACGCTTTCCGGGGTGAGGTTATTCAACCGACAGACGATGTGCAAAGTGATGAGCAAATCGATGCCTTTATCCGGGAGGCCGTTGATAGCGCCTACCACCCTTCTTGTACATGCAAAATGGGCATTGATGCCATGGCAGTTGTAGACCCGGAGCTTAGAGTGCATGGGCTTTCAAATATTAGGGTTATCGACTCTTCGATATTCCCTACTATTCCTAATGGTAATTTAAATGCACCCACTATGATGGTGGCAGAACGAGGCGCCGATTTAATTAAAGGCAATATGCTACCGCCTATATCAATGGCGGTATACACGAACAAAGACTGGCAAGAGCAGCAAAAATAAGGCCCCAACTAATGCTTGTTCAACAAAGGTCCTGTGATTGATGGCTTTAGCAACGGCAGAAACTAAAATCGACCCGACCCTCATCAATGGAGCTGAGGACCTTACCGGCCCATTGACCGAGACCATCCAAACCGCCAGTCATATCCTATGGGACGCCTTTGCCGCCAATGTCCCCAGGGATCTGCATTGGCAGTTCATTCTTGTCACCTTGGTCATCGCTTTGTCTATCTGGGTCATTAGAGATGGGCACGGATCAAGGGATGCTCACGGGCGAGAAAGAAAAGCTCATTTGCTACAATTTTTACTTCCTAAGGATATTTATACCCATGTCTCTGCCAGAGTAGATGTCTTGTTATGGGTGACCGAGCGCATATTGCGCCCATTGTGGGTCGTTGGCTTGCTGGCGACAGTAGGGCCCACTACAGAGTCTGCAGTCATCGATTTTCTCCAATGGACATTAGGCACAACGCCTGCAATAGCCGTTAACTACTGGTGGATGTTGCTGTACAGCTTAGTTACCTTGCTATGCTACGATTTTGTCTTCTTCCTAATTCACTACACCATGCACAGCGTGCCTGCCCTCTGGGCTCTGCATAAGGTGCATCACTCGGCGGAGGTACTAACACCGCTGACTCGATATCGAGAACACTTTTTGGTTGGTCCCATTTGGGCAGCGGGCGGCGCGTTTAGTTATGGCCTTGTCGGTGGGCTCTTTGCATGGTTATTTAACGGCGGAATTATCGCCGCCACACTCTTTAACATTGGTTTCTTCGCTCTAGTTTTTGGCTTCAATGGGTCTTTTCGTCACTATCATGTCCAATTTAATTATCCCCGCTGGTTGTCGCTTTGGCTGCACAGCCCCGCAATGCATCATGTCCATCACAGCTATCTGCAACAGCATTGGGATAAGAACTTCGCCGCAGTAACCAGCATTTGGGATAGATTGTTTGGGACCTTATACGTGCCTGCAAAAGATGAGCATACACCCTGGGGTATTGGGCCAAATACACAGTCAAATTATCGTACATACTGGCAAAATACCGTCGGGCCTTTTCGGGACTGGTACAAGATGTTACGCGGTGGAAAGTCGCCACAAGCCGGCGCTACCAAAAATGTAAACTAGGCCCTCATGGCAGATAAATAAAAAAGCCCTCTGTAGCAGAGGGCTTCTAGTTTTGACATCTACTTAACTCGAATCATCAAGTCATCTGAATGTTCTAGCACATCAAGCTTCATGTCCGCCAATTCATTTTCATGGATATCACTGACATGTTTAACCTTGCCTGCAAAATCGGCATAACTGTCATAACCACAGACGAAATACCAAGCCTGTTCTGGCCCCCAAAAATGCTCCATCATATTGCAGCCACCAAAGGCAGTATCATATGCGCCAAACAAGACTTTAGCGTTGGCTCTTTTCTCGTTATCAGTTAGATAAGGACCAAAGGTGTAGGTCGCCATAAGAACATAAGGCGTCATTTTAGTGAGGTTTTTTTCAGAAACGGCGACTAAGTTATCGCTGTGGTCCCCATAAAGCTGTCTAGTTGCTCTAGCGGCTGGTTCGTCACTGTCATTGATCTCAGCAAATTGCTCCCAACTATCAAAGAAGCAGTACGAATAAAACGCGCGATCTCCACCAAATTGATGACGTAACAATCCACAGGCGTTGTATCCGCCTTTTTCGAGGGAATCAACATCCTTTTTTAGGCTGTCTGCAATTCGATCTGCATTTGATCCTGCAGGCATGGTGTAAGACGACAAATATGCAAAGTTATTCTCATGCACCTTTGTCGCTGTTTCTCCTTCTTCATGATGAGCACTTAAAGCAAAAAAGCTTGTGCTAAGTAAAGACAATACAATAAGTAGATTTTTCATAATTAATCCTCAAAGTCAGAAGCTTGTGTTTTGTGGACTCCACCATAACTAGCTGGAGAATAATGGGCGCTGCTTAATACCCAATTACCGCCCTCTTTGATCCAATTCATGGTTACCCTTGTTCTATAATCACTCATATTCCCATCGTTGCCGACCATACCTTCTGAGTAAAACCGCACATGCACTACATCATCCGTAATAGCGGTTGCCTCTGGATAGTAATACTGAGTGATCGCATCACCACTCTTTTCCCACCCCTCAATAGTTTGTTTGGTCTGTGGCTTGTGGAAACTACCGTCAGAATTAGTATCTAAAGTTCCAGTTTTACTAGACATAGCGATAACGGCGTTAAAGTCTCTAGTATTGCGTGCATCCATATAGGCTGATAAAACCTTTAATACCTCTGCTTCACTTGAGTCAGTATGATTGTCGGCAAAACCAAACGTGCTAATACTCATCATGGCTACCATAAGTGTTAATTTTAATTTTCTCATTCTTTACCCCTTCTATTTAGTCATTATTTTTCTCAAACCTCGGCGAATATTAATCTTTTGCTAGGAAGTAACCATTCTGGGCTGCCATAAATAGACTTTCGTCAAGATTGGCACTAAGAACTAAATCACCTGCCTCATTAAACACATATCTTTCAATGGTCCACCCTACAACATCGACCCCTTCATCATTTTTCTGAGAGGACTCATAGGAAGCATAGACTTCGTTACCTTCCGCAATAATCGGATTCAGTCTTAGCCTAGTCGCTCTTTTTTCCCAATTCTTGGGATCCCAAGTGCTCATCCAATAAACCATACTTTCCTTATCATTAGTATTGCGCTGTATCGCTCTATTCATAGAAACCGTCATTTTTGAGCCATTTCGCATTAAAACAATCGTGACTTCTCCACCAAGTAGGCCTTGAAAAGGCAGGTCATCATCAGAGCTAGCGAGAACCCCATTGACCGAAATTACTTTATCGCCAGTCTTAAGGTGATCTATAGCCGGAGATCTCAACACCCTCGCTATCGTTTCACCATCGTCGCTCATGCCAAAACCTAAGCCGATATATCGCTCATTCCAAGCATAAAAATCATCTGCCAGCATGCTTCCGTAAGTCGCAGTGAATTCTTTAACTGTGCCAGTATCATAGACATCATAGAGCGCCTTAATTTTGGCCTTGTTAGAATCAGCATCTGCAAAGCTCAAAGCGCTAATACTCATGATGGCTAAAATAAATGTTAATTTTAATTTTCTCATTCTTCACTCCTTATATTAGACATTAATAGAACATACATAATTTAAGACAACTAAATCAGTAACGTATCTCTTAACCCTAGCAGAACTATTCATGCTTTGTGACAAATTTGCATAAAAAGTGCGTAGCTAACAGTCGCAGCTATAGGCTTAGTGTTAAGTAATGGTAGAATCCTCTTATATCCATCACACTACCCACTCCCACACGTGCAGTATCTGTCCACCCTAATAGGATCCCAATGAAAAAGACCTTTAAGCTAGACCACCCTAAAATCAAGGTGCCTCGCGTCGTAGACTCGGTAAAGCATGACATTAGAAAATTTCTCAAAAGAGAACGCAAAAATTCTCTACCCCCTGGCGCTAAATATTGGGGCTTCGATTGTAAATTTGGGCAGTCTGAAGAGGATGCGGTTGACGTACATTTATCATCACTAACCAAAAAAATCGATGAACTTGTTGCAAAGAATATTATGACCCTTTATGTGGAAATTATAGCGAAAGCCATTGAAGTCGGTAAAACACAGCCGGCACAGGAGGAATAGTTATCAACAATAACGACATCTTACGCCGCGTACGTTATATCTTTGATTTTAGCGATCAGCTTATGCTTTCTATATTTAAGCTCGGCGGGCATCAAGGAAGTAAACCTGAACTAGCTACATGGCTGGCCCGCGAAGAAGCGCTAGAGTTTGTTCTGTGTGAAGATGAAAATCTTGCTCGCTTTTTAAATGGGCTGATCATAAAAAATAGAGGCTCTAAAGATGGCAGCATACCCGAGCCTGAAACTTTCCTGAATAATAACAGTGTACTGCGGAAGCTGAAAATTGCCCTAAGTCTGCAGGCAGATGATTTAATAGAGATACTTAAACTGAATGAGTTCACTTTAAGTAAGCATGAATTGAGCGCCCTATTTCGACGCCCTGACCATAAAAACTATCGAGAGTGCCTGGATCAAGTGCTCCGTAACTTTCTTGATGGCATGGAAAAGCACTATAGAAAGAAAACCATCAAGAGAAATTAACCTGAACTATTTCTCATTTGATTAAATTGACTATTCAGCTATGGTTAACTGAACTACCCTTGCTGCATCGCTCCGCCATCTACATATATTCCATGCCCAGAGATAAACCTTCCTTCCTCACTGACCAAGAATGCAGCAAGCGGAGCAACGTCATCCGGTAGACCCAACCTTCCAATCGCAGCTTTACTTTCCCAGTGCTCTCTAAAAGATATATCTCCCTCAAACGCAGCTGCCGTAATGCCAGTAACAATGGCACCCGGCTGGATACAATTTACTGTAATCCCATCGGTACCAAACTCAGATGCTAGTGCTCGGGTCAAGCCCAAGACCGCGTGCTTCGATACAACATAGGCTGACATCCCAGACGGTGCAAACTCCGAGCAAATAGATCCGATCATAATAATTCTAGCTTGGTCTGATTTTTTTAAAAACGGCAAAAGCTTTCGAGTTAATGTGGTCACAGCCTCGAAATTTATTGCCAGAGTTGTATCCCATACTTCACTGTCAGTCTGCTCAAATGGAGCCATAGCACTTACGCCAGCGGCATTAACAAGAATGTCACATGAACCTTTCAAAAAACTGTCTATATTTTCTAGTACTGAATCAGGCGCAGAGTCCTTAGTTAGATCTAATTGAAGAGAATCCGCATTTTCATAGTCATCGGCCCAAGCAACTTTATTACGATCTAGGGCTAATACATTGACGCCTTCCTCGCAAAATCTTTTAGCAATAGCGGCCCCAATGCCCGACGCAGCTCCTGTAACAACTGCATTGCGATTAATTAATCCTCTCATAGCTAACCTCCACAAAAATTCATTTTAAATTATATCATTCTGCATATACTACCTGACGATTAATCTGTTGGTGCGTCAACACATGTAGCCAAAGGCTATTGAATGATAAGAATTTAAAGGAGGCTTTATTTAGGAGCTAAGGAATCCGATGAGTTCATCATTTCTAGATCACGTTCCTCTTTAGTCGTTTTACTAGGGACAATTTTGTCTAGCCCTGCATGGTACTTCCAAGTATGCATATCCTTTTCATGTGGAGGTGTTTTGGGCCAAGACTGACTAACAGCTAAACGATGTAGATATTCTCCAACGCCTTTATCTGGCTCACAACTAGACACTAATGAGTGAATGTCTTTTAGCCATTCAAGTGCAACCTCTGGGCTAAACTGTAACTTCTTTTCATTCGCGTCTATGTATGCGAGCATTCTCCCAACTTTGAGCCAGACCTCAATGACTTCATCATTCTTGGATTTGTTAATCACTCTCCACATATAAGATTTAACAACTGATTTATCGTTGAGATCTTTATCTAATCTGTTCTCAAGAGCCGTTATACTTTGGCTTAATCTGTCTAAAGTGACCTGTTTGTACCGATCAAAAATTGTTTTTCCAGGCTTGGGTTTATTTTTACTAATCGCTCTCGCCGCTACGCTAGAAAGGAATAAATCACTCATATTTCAACCCCCAATGAACGCCGTTAGTAATTAAAGTCAATGAGAGAGTAAATCTGACTGCTGCTCTGGTTAATACACTAAGCTACTAACAAGGCGACATTCTACCCACTAACCCCCACACCGACACATCAACTATAACCTTTTATTTCCAATAATTACTATTTAAATTCTATTATTTGCCTCTAATTGGCTAAAATTAGCTCTAAATTAACATTTAAAGTCTCTAATTTAATAAATTACCTTGTATTTTTAGGGCGTTTCAAAGACTCGTCAGTCTCGGTTAGATCTCGACTACACCGCCCTTATTTGATATTAGGCGTAGCCATAGTGTTTAATTGGATATTCTAGACAAATGAAACTAACTTTTAAATGTTGTTAAAGCAGGAGAATATCTATTCTGGCAGTTGTAACAGATG
>JABILI010000074.1 GCA_018654575.1 Porticoccaceae bacterium | reverse complement strand
GCGTTTTACATACTTCGGTAGCGACCCAGAGGTTATTAAACAAAATTTAATACCAAGAATGCTTAAAATATATCCCCAGTTGGCCAATACTAAATTTGATTATGGTTGGGGTGGGACCATCGGTGTCTCAGCTAATAGAGTGCCTCAGATGGGTAGGCTAGCCCCCAATATTATTTACTCTCAGGGTTACTCAGGGCATGGTGTAAATGTTACCCATTTAGCCGGCCAAATTATGGCAGATACCGTTTGTGGTATCCTTGAGCGTTTCGATGTGTTTGCTAAGATCAAACCCTTATGGATTCCAGGTCAACACCTATTTCGCAACCAAATGGTTGCCCTTGGTATGATGTACTACAAGTTAGTTGATCGGCTCTAAGCGAGCAATCGTGAGGCTAAAGTGGAGTTATTATCGTGGCTATAGACTTGCAAGCATTGCTCAATAATCCGTACCTTAATCAGTGGAAATTATTCTTTATTGGCTCAGGCCTCATCAGTCTCAGCACTCTGCTCATCGCAATCCAGTTAGACCTTTCTTCTGCTGAGGCCATTTCAAGCATGATTAAGTATACCGTGCGCTGTGCGGTACCTTTTCTTTTTCTTGTGTTTATGGCGTCCTCACTGCAGGTTGTTTGGCCTAGTCTTTTTAGTCGATGGTTAGCCAGAAATCGAAAATTTCTGGGGCTTTGCTTTGCCTCAGCTATGGCTTGGCAGGCCTTATTTATTTTGTGGCTTGCCAATATTCATAGTCACTATTATGCCGAAGAGGTCTACAATCTGAGTGATACCATTGAAGGTGTGGGTGGGTATCTATTTTTGTTAGCCATGGTAGTCACGTCCTTTGAATTTGGTCGCAGTCGCTTGACCGTCAAGCAGTGGCGTAATCTGCATAAGGCCGGCATCTATTATCTTTGGGCGTACGCCTGGAGCGTCTATTGGTATGAGCTTTATTATTACGGGACCCATGAGCTTATTGACTATGTATTTTACTGGTTTGGTTTTGGTGCCTGGGGTTTACGGATGTTGGCCTGGAGCAAAAAAGAACAAAAAAAACCGATCAATAAGGGTAAGACTAAATTGAAATCTTCTACGTGACGGGCGTTAATTCATGAAAAAGTCTGATGATTATTTGGGCATGGATCGGCCTATCACTCGACGAGACATGCTTAATGGATTGGCGGGGTTAGCCCTGACCGGTTTAATGCCGCAGCTAAGTTGGGCTGAGCAGGTTCGTGCCCCAAAGCCTGAAGACCTAATTGATGCTACCTACTACCCCCCGCAACTGAGAGGCTTGCGCGGTAACCATGAGGGTTCCTTCGAGGTTAGTCATCAGCTTGCACGCAAGGGTCAGACCGACTGGGGACCAGTGCACTCAGGGGCGAACTTTGTCTATGATTTAGTGGTAGTTGGCGGCGGTATTAGCGGACTATCAGCAGTCTATTTTTATCGTAAAAAACATCCTCATGCGCGGATCCTTATTCTTGAGAATCATGATGATTTTGGCGGCCATGCTAAACGCAATGAATTTGAGGTTAATGGTCGAACATTGATCGGCTATGGTGGTGCTCAGACCATGCAAGAGCCCTCAGGCTATAGTCGCATTGTCAAAGATTTGTTAGGTGATCTTGGCGTCGAGCCCAAGGTGTTTGAAACAGCCTATGACCAAGATTTTTTTAAACGACATAAGCTGGGTGCAGGCATTCACTTTGATCGGGAGATATGGGGTGAAAAGAGAATGGTACCCTATGATTTGGGTGCATTTGATGACTACATACCCGTCATGCCTTCACGGCTATCGGCTGAACAAGCGGTAGATAAAATGCCGATCTCTGCTGAAGCCAAGAAACAATTTGTCGGCTTGCTGACCACGAAGGATGATCGACTTTCTAAAATACCAAAGGCTGATAAGTGGGACTATCTGTACAACATTAGTTACCGCGATTTTCTCGTTAAACATCTGGGTATCAGTCAGGCTGAGGTGCTAGCAGTCTTACAGGATTTGACTGTTGACTCAGGGGTTGGCATTGATTCGATTAACGCTTTCAATGCCATGTCTTATGGGGGCTTACCTGGGTGGAATGCTACAGGATTGCCTGCACTAGAATCAGACGAGGCATATATACACCACTTCCCAGATGGTAACGCGTCTATTGCTCGCCAGTTAGTGCGCAAGATGATTCCCGCAGTGGCGCCTGGTGACAGTATAGAGAGCCTTATTACCGCACACTTTGACTATTCGCAACTTGATCAGGCAGACGCCAAGGTTCAACTGCGCTTGAATAGCACTGTGACTCATGTGCAAAACAGTAGCGATCCAGAAGATACTGCCCAGGTGACTGTGTCCTATGTGCAAAATGGGGAGGCTTATCAAATTAAAGCCAGGGGATCTATTCTCGCCTGCAACAGCAGCATGATTCCTTATCTGTGCCCTGAACTACCAGAGGTGCAACGAGAGGCTTTGGGTTTTCAAGTAAAAATTCCTATTCTTTACACTACAGTGGCACTGCGCAACTGGAAGGCATGGAAGAAACTAGGTATCGGCGCCACGGTGTGCCCCGGTAGCTATCACATAAATGCCATGCTCGACTTTCCAGTAAGTCTCGGTGATTATCGCTTTTCAGAAACTGAAGATCAGCCAGTGATAGTTCATATGGAGCGGTTTCCTCATCGTTATAATGAGGGCTTAACTGCGCGGCAGCAGTATAGGTTGGGGAGTTATGAATTACTGACCACACCGTTCGACGTTATAGAGCGCAATGTGCGTAGCCAGTTACAGAGTATGCTTGGGGATGGAGGGTTTAATGCGGCAGAGGATATCGTTGGCATTACGGTTAATCGCTGGTCTCACGGCTATTCCTATTGGTACAACCCATTGTTTGATCCGGTTTATGATGACGACGACGATCCTCGCTATCCCCATATGATTGGCCGTAAGCCCTTTGGGCGTATCAGTATTGCGAATGCTGATTCTGCCGCCAATGCAATGATGGAATCAGCGATCGAGCAGGCTCATAGGGCGGTAGCTGAGTTAGGTTAACCAGCTCAAACTATAAAAAGGAATTCGTGGATGCAAGAAAAATCTAGCGTATTAATACACACTTTTTGGATCAGATGGATTGGTAAAATTCTTATTCTACTCGGGCTGATCGCAAGTGTTGGCTCATTATGGAGTAAGACTGCGTGGGAGCTATATGAGCCTATTTATCAGTATCATGAAATTATGAGGCTTGTCGAAGCGCTAGTTCCATATTATCCCTTTGTGCCGTTTTTGCCGATGTTTCTTATCTCTACGGGGGCCTATATAGTCGTGAAAGTAAGAGCTTAGATCTTGCAAACATTGATCGCGTAAGGGCCTAAATATTACAGTACTGAATAGTCTTACTTAAATTATTAAAATTAGATAAATGCAGTCTAAGCTTAGACTGTAGATTATTTATAATAATAGGGATGATTATGATAACCAGACTAATTCCGGCCACACTAGTAACCTTGTTGCTCGTTTCCTGCAATGACCCAGAGACCGCCATAACACCTTCAGTTGAAGTAGATCGAGGTCCTGTCGCATTTGAACCGGGCGGTTGTGAGGCTTTCGACGAGAATCGCACCGCATTATTTGGTGATTTGCATGTTCACACCAGTTATTCCTTTGATGCCGCAGCTAATAGCACCGGAGCAACTCCCGAAGATGCCCACCGCTATGCTCGTGGCGAGGAAATACCTATTTTTCCGATTAACGATCAGGGCGTCGCGGTTGGGCGAACAAAAATAGATCGCCCACTAGACTTTTTGGCAGTGACTGACCACGGAGAATTTCTTGGCGAACGGGCCCTTTGCAGAACGGCTGGTTCTCCCGTTTATGATTCAGAATTTTGTTCCGGCTACAGGTCTAACGAGCGCCAAGGCATGATCATGTTGGGGACGGTTATTACTACAGAGACACCGACCAGAATTCCAGAGATCTGCGGTGAAGATGGCGGTCTTTGTCGCGATTATGCACGGTCTCCGTGGCAAGATATTCAGGCTACTTCTAATAAAGCCAATACTCCCTGTGAATTTACTAGCTTTGTGGCTTATGAATACACGGGGACCCCAGGCACCTCCAACTATCACCGCAATGTGATTTTTAGGAATGATTCGGTTCCAGAACTACCCGTAAGTTACATTGATGCGCCTATCGATAGTAAATTATGGTCCGCCTTAGATGCTGTTTGTGACGCTGAGAACGGTTGTGATTATTTAACCATTCCACATAACTCCAATTTAGCTAACGGGCGCATGGCGCCTTATATGCAACTGGAGGACACTACGGCGGCAAAGCGCGCCTACGCACAAAGTCGTCTGAAGCGCGAACCGATCATGGAGATTTTTCAGCATAAAGGTGGTTCCGAGTGTATTAATGGCTTGAGTTCAGTATTTGGCGCGCCAGATGAGCTTTGCCATATTGAAGCAGTCAGGCGTATGGGTGAAGATAAAACTTATCTGACTAGTGATTTCAGCTCCACTGAGCTTGTTATTATAGAGGCATCTAAAGTGACGGTGGAATGCCAAGAGGGCACTATTGGCACCTACGGAATGCTTGGTGCTGGTTGTGTTCATCCTACAGATTTCCAAAGATCAGCCTTATTAGTTGGTCTTAAAGAAGAGCAAGCCATAGGGCTCAACCCAGTTAAGCTGGGCATTATTGCGTCTACAGATCCCCATTCAGCGACCTCTGGTGGTGTTAAAGAATCAGCCTGGGTAGGCGCTGTTTCAGGCGAGGCTAACCCAGCACAGCGGCTACAGCCAGGATTAT